>JACPFC010000088.1 GCA_016183175.1 Deltaproteobacteria bacterium | reverse complement strand
TTTCTCCTTTGTCGTAAAAAAAGGCTCAAAAATCTGCGACAGAATCTTGGCGTCCATTCCCAGGCCGTTGTCGGAGACCGCCATCATCACATACGGCCCCGGTTTCACCTCCGGGTGATGGACGGCGTATTGTTCATCCAAGACGACGTTTTGGGTCTCGAGGGTCAGTTTGCCGCCATAGGGCATGGCGTCGCGCGCGTTGGAGGCGAGATTGAAAATGATCTGTTCAATCTGATTGGGGTCGGCCTTCACCAGTCCCAGATCGGGGGCCGGGACGGTGAGCAACTGAATATTCTCCCCAATCAGGCGCTGGAACAGTCGGTCCGTCTCCTCCAGAGTATCGTTCAAGTTGAGCAGGGCGGGTTTCAGCACCTGTTTTCGGCTGAAGGCCAAAAGCTGGCGGGTGAGCTGGGCGGCCCGATCGCCGGCCTCTTTGATGTCTTTGAGATATTCCCCAACCGGCCCGTCCGGTTTTGCCTCGTTTTGGGCCAGTTCGCAGTTCCCGATGATGATGCCGAGGAGGTTGTTGAAATCGTGGGCGACGCCGCCGGTCAGCCGCCCGATCGATTCCATTTTCTGGGCCTGAAGGAGTTGAGCCTCAAGGCGCTCTCTTTCCTTTTCGGCCTTCTTGCGCTCGGTGGTGTCATGGATAATGCCTGTAAAAAACAGTTCGGACTCCTGATTCCACGAGGAGATGACCAGTTCTACCGGAAATTCCTCCCCTGTTTTTTTCAGGCCCGCCAGTTCAACTGTTTTGCCGATAACATTCGACTCCCGGATTTTCCGGTAGCGTTTGAGGCCCGCGAGATGCGCCTCACGAAAACGCTCCGGCATGATCAGGGTCATTGGTTTGCCCAACGCCTCGTCTTTCTGGTATCCGAACATTTTTTCGGCCCTCAAATTCCAGGAGATAATACAGCCGGCCTCGTCCATGGAGACAATGGCGTTTGGCGCCGAATCGGTAAAAGCCCGGTATTTTTTTTCGGAGCTTAGGTTTTCAATCATCTGGTTGAAGGTATTGGCAAGTTCGCCAATCTCGTCCTGTGAAAGGGGAACGGCCCGCTGGGAGATATCCCCCCGCCGGATCGCCTCAGCCGTTTTTGTCAGAAGGGAGACCGGCTTGAGGACCAGCTTTACATTGAGCCAGACGGCCAGTCCTCCCATGGCGAGAAGAACCGGCATGAGAAACAGGACAAGCCGGAAGGCCGTTTTTGAGGCGTCGGCCAGGGCTTCTTCAAGCGGTGTTTCCAAAATCAGCCCCCAGCCGTTGGGCTTGTAAGAAAGCCGCCCCTCCTGCGGGGCATACGCGACAAGGCTTGATACCCCCAGCATCCCCTCGTTTGCCGGGAGAACAGCCGACCCGGCCCGCCCCGCCAGGACCTCCCTGACAAAGGAGCTCTTTTCCATATTCATTCCGACCATATCCGGGTCCGGCATGCTACAGGCGATGACCGTCCCCTCGTTGTTGACGACCATCGCATGGGCCTTTCGGGAGGGGGACGGCATGTTATCCAGAATTTCCTCGACCGCCGGCCAGGCAAAATGGCCGATCGCGGTCCCGATAACAGCCTGCTTGGGGTCCTCTTTGTCGCGCACCGGGGCGGAAAAAATGATCGTCGGTTTCCCCGTATCGTCCGAGATCACCTGGTCGGAGTGGTATATCTTTCCCTTCATGGCCTCCTCATAGGCCGGAAGGCTGTGGGGCTCGAGGCCGACCGGCTTGCCGATCTCCTCTTCGATAGACGACAGGACAATATTTCCCTTCCGATCCACCGCGAAAAGGGAGTCCCACGGCCCCGACGTAATGGTGAGTTCCCTGATCCTGCGGAGGGCGGAGGGGTTGTTTTTTGTTTGTCCCTTTAGCGCATCCTGAAAAAGATCCTCTCCCGCCGCTTGTTGTATATCGTTGTAGCGTTCGTAGAGGAGACCGTCGATCTGTTCCATCGTCTGCCTGGCGATGCCCAGCTGGTTGGCGGAAACGGTTTTTCGGAGGACCGACCGGGTATAGTTGTAGGAAAGGAGGCTGACGAGGAGAACGACAACGGCCGTTCCCGCAATAAGGGGGATCAGTAGTTTGAATGAAAGTTTCATTTGAGATTTTTGATGAATCTCTTGTCGATCAACTTATCGGTGTCCAGGTCGCCCCTTTTTTTCCCCTGCTTCTGCATGACAAAATCGCCCACCCGGCGCAGGTTTCCGTAAAGGGATGCGGTCCCCATGGAAAAGGTGAGGGCCGTCTGGTTTTCCTGTTCATCAAGGATGGTTACCCCTTTGAGTTGTTGAATGACCTCCTCTTTGGTCGCTTTGAACTGTCCGGTCAGAATCCCGTGGACCTCGTCCGGGTTTTCCTTCCAGAAACGGATCGCCCGGAAGTAGGCTCGGACAATGGCGGAGACGCTGTCGGGATAGTTTTCGATAAACGGGGCGCCGAAGGTCAAGAGATCGGTGATCAGCCCCGGGGCGTCGGCCGAGGAGTAGATGCAGGTTCCGCCGATTTTTTTGATCGTTTTGGAAAGATGAGGTTCGTAGGTGACCGCCGCGTCCACCTTTCCCTCCTCAAGGGCCTTGGCCGACTCGATCGGGTCGAGGTTGACCGGGACGATCTCCTTGACGGAGAGGCGGTATTGTTCCAGCGCGTAGAGGAAAAAATATTCCTCCAGTGTTCCGTGCTCATAGGCCACCCTTTTTCCGCGGATCTGCCCAAAATTCTTGATTGCCGGGGAGGCGGCGATGCCGTCGGAGCCGTTGGAGTAGTCGATAACCAGCACCACCCTCTGGTCAAATCCGCGAAGAACCTGGTCGATTAATTCGTTGCCCAAGTTAGTGACCCCCTGAATTTTGCCCGCCAGGTAATCGGCGATATATCCCACATGCGAGTTGTATATCCGGAACTCAACATCAACCCCTTCCTCCTTGAAAAATCCCTTGTCTCGCGCCACGTAGAGGGCCAGATAACCGGGCCAGTCGACCCCGCCGATCACGATTTTGCCCGGATAAAGTTTGGGGGGTTCTTCTGTCGGCTTTGTCGGGCAGGCGGAGAGGGCGGTTAGGAGAAGAGCGAGAATTAAAATTTTTCTCATGGAAACTCCTTTTAGAAAGAGACGCGCGTCATCACGACGGCATTTGCCGAGCTCGAAGTCCCGACGGGTGTTAACGTGAACGGATTGACCAGCCCCGAGCCCCCCATCGCGCTTCCCGGTTTTTCAAAGCCGACCAAAAGAGCGGCCCAGAGCCACTCAAGAGGGGTCCAATCCGCGACAAGATCGATCTCATTCAAAAGGGCGCCTCCCGGTCCGCTGACCAACCGGGTGTGGAAGTACAGCAGGCGGAGGGTCAGCGTCTCGAGAGGGGAGAAACCGGCCTCGACATGGACGGCCTTCTGATTGGTGTTGAAATTAGCCAGCCAGATGTCGCTTCCCAGATACCATTTTCCCCAGCTGTTAAAACCGGCAAAGACCGGATCGTAGTCGTTGGAGTGATGCAGATATCCCGCCTCCAGAAAGGGGGCCGTTTTCAGTTGGGTGAATTTGTAGCCGAGTTCGACGTGCCAGGCATGTTCGTTCATCGTCTGGGCGCCGGGATTGGTGCAATAAACGGGGTTGTTGCAATCGCCGTATTCAAAAACGAATTCGCCCCCCAGATAAAGATCCCCCGGCACTTTCTTGAAATGCTGTTCGCCCCTACCGGCGAATACCCCCATTTGATTGGCGCCGCCTGTCGTATCGGATCGATAAAAAATGTTTCCTCCATACTTCCCGCCAAACCGCTCCAGGGCGTCGTACTCCACATCCATCCCCGAAAAAGTTCCGCCGCGGGCCAACCCCGGATCCCAGCTCGGGTCGACAAAGGAGATCAGGGCAGTGAATTTCCAGGGGGCCGGCGCCCATTCTATTTTGAGGGAATCGAAACCAAGCCGGGGCCCCATGTAGACCCCCTGGGTCGCCCCCCCGAAGCCCTCCAAAATCCCGTCGCCGACGATGAACTGGGTGCCGATCCGGATATACTGTCGGCCCAAAGAAAAGGTGAGGGGGATTTTCTGAAAGGGTTTTACCTGAATGAAGGCCCGGTCGATATCAAAAGAGGGGGCCGACCCGGCGGCGGCGCTGTTGTATGGATCGTTTCCGGCGGTTTTGACCCCCATCAACACCGCTTCCGCCCTGACGCTTTCTTTGTATTCAAAGATTGCCCCGCCGGTGACCGCAATTTCGTCCCACACCCCTTTGGGCGAGGTGTAAAAGGGGTGTGAGTCGTAAATAAAGTAATTGGTGATCGATCCGGTTGGTTTGAGGGACCATGACTTTTTGTCTTTGGATTCTTTCTCTTCGGAATGCCCGCGGGGAACGACAACTCCCGACAGGAGAAACAGGAGGGTGAAAATAGCGACAATTTTTGGCATGGGCCCCCTTATTTTGACGGCGATTTTGGCACAAACCGATCTATTTCACCAATTTTAAATGGCCCCTTTTTTTTCTGGAGTCGGAGAGACAGGCTTGGCCGGTTCCATTTTATTCCTGGCCCTCCAAAAGGAGTTTGAGCAAAAAGATCGTATCCTTTCTCAAATGGCCCTTGGCCCATGCCTTCTGTTTTTCGCCTAAAAGCTCCCCCATGCCGGACAAGATGGCGCGATCGGAAAACCTTTCCAACTCGGCAATACATCGGGGCAGGAAATCCTTGAGGGGCATTTTCGTCCTCCGCTCGACGATTTCCTGATTGAGGGGCCACCGGTTTTTCAGAAAAAACCAGACATCGTAAATATCCCGGTTCGTTTTCCCGATCCGTTCCTTCATCGCCACAAGCTTGTGGGCGAACATGTCCTCCCGGACCATGACAAGCATCGGGATGCCGAGGTGCGATTTGATCTCATAGCGGGAACCGAAGCTCCGGAGATTGACCTCCACCTTGATGTTGCGGGCCGCCTCTTCGTATGAAATCGCAAAAAACAGATTAAACCTCTTTTTTTCCGCATCCCTCATCGCGCCGTAGGGGGAGAGGATTCGTTTTACCCGTTCAAAGACGTCATCCGCCCTTGCCGCATCCAGGAGGTCAAAGTCCAAATCGACCGAAAAACGGTCCAGTCCGTAAAACATCAGCGCGGCCGTTCCCCCCTTGAAGCCCAAAAACGGGGACAGGGAGGTGTCCATACAGATATCCTTGAGAATCTGGGTCATGAGATTTTCATGTCTGGCTGTATCGAGCGGCATGGGAATACCGGTCTACGCACAAGTAGAGCGACACTTTTTTCCATGTTCCATGCGTGCTGGAGTGTCACCTTATATATGCGCTACGCAGTAGTTATTCTCCGGTTTTGAAATGCTCGTAAAACATTTTCACCTTTTTTTCCATTCTCTTGTTTCCATAGGCCGGAAGGAGTTCAAATACCTTGTCCCAATCCAGCGGCCGGAGATTGTCGAAATGATAGTCCTTATGCAGGTAGATCGTATCCAAAAAGGCGCGCTCTTTGGTCGCCATGGAACAATGATCTTTGTTCTCCACTCCCGCGGGATTCGTCAGAACAAGGGGTTTGATTTTATTGAAGGCATAAGTCTGGTCCTCGACGGTCACCTCCCGGGTCAGGTAGGAGGCGACGGTGATTTGCCCGTAAAATTGAAAGGCGATTCCCGCCATGCCCAACACCGTCTCAAAACTGACATACGAGGGAATAAAAATTTTGGCGGCCAGCTCAAGCCGGTTGTAATTTTTGTCCCTGGCGTAAAGGCCACGGCGAAGGGGCAACAACTCTCCCCTTCGCACGTAATAGTTGACCCGGACCCTCGTTGCGTTTGTCTCGGCGGTGCGCCACAACAAGGAGATGTCCTTGAACGAGAATACCGTTTTCGAGGAACGCAAAAGGACGGAGAGATAGCCCCCTTTTCCCATATGTTTGAACCAATAATTAGTTTTAAGCTAATGTTTAGGCTAAATTATATGGATTCTTGGAATTGAAGTCCAGGGGTTATTTTGAAACTCCATCCCCTATTTCACCAATTTTAAATGCCCCTTTTTCTTTGCCGGTTTCGGCTCTTCTTTCTTCTCGGCCGGATCTGGTGATTTGACGACGGCCAGGGGCGGTGGGGCAGGGGAAAAATCCCCCCGTTCCCCCCTCCGCCACACAACCGGCGGACAGGTTTGAGAAAGGGGGGGGAGGGGGGATTTCGTCGGCGGAGGGACGAGGTCCTTCGGCACGCTTTCGGGAAAGACCACCGCCTCGTCCCCCGAAAGGGGACGGTAGCCGTAGACGGCGTCAAACGGAATGACGCAAAAGAAATTCATCGGGCCGAATTCCAGCGTGGCCTCAATCCGGTCGTCCAGAATTTTAAAATCCGGAATGTTGAACATGGTGTCGAAATTCAGCGCCAGCTGGGGGTTGCCCATGTGATCCTGCGGCGCCTGGACGCCAAACCGGCGCGAGTCGAGCAGAACCATGACGGTGCCGTTTTTGAGCAGGCGTTCGAGTTCCATTTTTTTCGCATCGATGGGGGCGTGTGTTATTTTCATCGATTTTGTTTCATCACGCGTCGCAACTGCCGATCGGTCTCTCTCTTCTTGATCGTCTCGCGTTTATCGATTGTTTTTTTGCTCTTCCCCAGCGCCAGCTCCACCTTGGCGCATCCCTCCTTAAAATACATCTTTAAGGGGATCAGCGTGAGGCCTTTTTCGCTCACCTTGCCGATCAATTTTTTGATCTCGTGGGCGTGCAAAAGGAGTTTTCGCGTCCGGAGAGGTTCGTGGCCGGTGAAGGTGGCGGCTGTGTACGGGGCGATATGGGCGTTGAGCAGAAAAATCTCGCCGTTTTGAATAATGCCGTAGGCGTCGCTTAAATGAGCCTTTCCGTCCCTAAGCGATTTGACCTCGCTCCCCTTGAGCGCCATTCCCGCCTCGAAGCGCTCGAGGATTTCGTAGTTGAACCGGGCTTTTCTATTCTCACAGATAATCTTGATACCCATTGGAATAAAGATATACTAGCCGGGTTTTTATTCGTCCAATGAAAACCCGCGAAATCAAAATCAACGGCCTCAATCTGAACGTCAATTTCTGGGGAAATTCCAAAAAGCCGAAGCTGTTCCTTTTTCACGGCTGGATGGACATGGGGGCGAGCTTTGAATTTGTCTGCCGTGACCTCCAAAAGGATTTTTACTGCATTGCCCCCGATCTGCGCGGCTTCGGCCGGAGCGAGCACGTCAAAAATCCGCTCGGTTATTTTTTCTATGAATATATCGCCGACGCGAACGAAATCTTCAACAAACTGGCCCCCGGGGAGGCGGTCAAAGCCCTCGGGCATTCAATGGGGGGAAATATTATTTCGCTCTACGCCGGCGCCTTTCCGGAACGGGTGAGTCACTTTGTGAACATCGAGGGATTTGGTATTCAGGACATGCCGCCGTCGATGGGTCCGGACCGGATGCGGCAGTGGATTGAAAGCCCGTTGGGAAAAGGGTTCAAGGTTTACAAAAAAATTCCGGAACTGGCCGATCGGCTCATCCAATCAAACCCGCATCTTCCGTTGGATAGGGCCCTCTTTCTCGCCAAGCATCTCGGAAAAAAAGTGAAAGGGGGCTTTGTTATCGCCGCCGACCCCAAACATAAAATGAAAAATCCCTATCTCTTTCAGTTGGAGAACATTTATGCCTTCTGGGAAAAAATTCAGGCGAAATGCCTCCTGATCTCGGCAGAACAGACCGACATGGGGGAGTGGATGGGGGGAAAAGAGGATCTTCAGCGGGAAATCACCGAACGCTACCGCCATTTTCCCAACGGCTCACAGACCGTGGTGATGAAAGAATGCGGGCATATGATCCATCACGAAAAACCGGGGGAGTTGGCCCGTCTGGTGAGGGAATTTTTGAGATAGTTGTCTTTACAAATTATCCCTCTCTCCTTTATAATACACCCTCAAGTCAAAAAGGGGGTTCTATGAAAAAGAGAGGTTTCTTATGGTATCCGGCGGTTGGTTTTATTCTCATGGCATCGGCCTGTAGTTCTTCCTCCTCTTCGTCCGATTCGAGTGACGAGGCAACTTCCGGGCTCCAATTCGATGTGGCCGGTGATTTTGACAGTTCGGCCAGCGCCGCCTCGGCCCTGATTCGGCGCGTGACCACGGGGGAGTGCGCCGATCTGGAAGATTCAACAATGGATAGTCCCATTCTGGAGGACGGGCTCGATTGCGATGGAGACGACGGTATCGTGGAACATATTACCCCCAGCCGTTATGCCCTTGCCTTCAAGAGGGCGACCCTTCTGCCGGCGGATGTGGAAGGGGAAGATGCCGAATCGGTCGACCTGATTGCCGATACCGGCACCCTTGCCGCCTCGGAAATAGTCGATTTTACCGAGGATGACACCGAAGAGTCGATCATCAGCATTGACTCCGCCGATCTGCCGGCGGGGACCTACAGCGGAGTTGAGGTGGAATTGTACTATTTCCAACTCACCTTTCAGGTGGCCGGCGTCGAGCAGAATGTCCGTGTCTACATGAGCGACGACGATTTTGAGGCGGAGGGGAGCCTCGGTCATCACCAAGGGGATATCACCTTTATCGATGACAACGACACCTCCGATGATCTTTCCGACGATACCGAACTGGGATGGATCGATTCCACCTGGCTCTCCGAAAACCTGAGCGACACGCGCGGCGACGGTCAAAACGGCGCGGGAGGGGTGGATGACGAAACCGGTCATGACCGCGGTTTTTTCGGAAATGAGGAACAATGGGAACAGGAAGAATTGAATCAGGGGGCCGAACAGGATATTTATCTCGCGACTCTCGATTTTGATGAACTGCTGACGATCGACCCCGAAGTTCTTACCACCATCACCGCCGCCTTCTCCGTGGCCGATACCTTCTACTACGAGGACTTCGCGCCGCAGGATACCGCCGACTTTCCCGGTTTCTTTCCCGGAGATGGGGGGGAGGCGACCGCGGAGAGTGGGGAATGGGCCCCTCTTATTCCCACAGCGGAGATTACCGCAGACACTTCTTCTTAGGCACGGCGAGGGAGAGTCACCCTTTAAAAAATGCCCCAAACTCTCCAAACCCAATGCACTATTGTGGGTGCCGGTCCAGCGGGCGTTCTCTTGGCAACCCTTTTGGCGCGCAAAGGGGTTGAAGTCGTTCTCGTCGAACGCCACAGCGATTTCGAACGTGAGTTTCCCGGCGAGGTGATGCAGGCCGGTTGCGTCGATCTCTTCGAGGAATTGGGTCTTTTGGATGAGCTTTTTTCCACCAGGCCGGTCAAAATTTCGGGTTTTCAGATTTTCCACCGCAAAAAACCATGGCTGGATCTTGACATCGAATCCCTCGGACTTCGCCGTCCCTATGCCCTCAACATCTCCCAGCCGCGGGTACTGTCGATGTTGGCGGATCAGGCAAAAAAGAACCCGGCTTTTCAGCTTCTGATGGGAAACGCGGCGGTCGAGCTGATGATGGAAGGGGCGAGGGTGGCCGGTCTGGCGGCCCGCAGTGCTTCGGAGGAGATTCGCATCCGGGCCAATCTGGTGGTGGCCGCGGATGGACGGGGTTCAACCGTGAGACGGCTTGCCTCGATGGAAATGAGACGAAGCGATCCCCCCTTTGACGTGGTCTGGTTTAAAGTCCCGCCTCCGGAAGGCGCTCCGTTGCGGGCGCGCGCCTATTTCGGCCATGGACAACTGGCCATTCTTGTTCCTCCCCGTGACGGGCTGATGCAGATCGGCTGGGTGATTCCCAAGGGGAGTTACGGTGACTTGAGAAAAAAAAGGTTGGAGCAGATCAAAGAATGGATTGTTCCCTTTTATCCCGAAGAGGTGCAACTTCAAATACGGAAGCATCTGACCGATCCAGGGCAGATGGTTCTTCTGTCGGTGATTTCCAGCCATTTGAAAGAGTGGTCGAAGGACGGCCTGTTGTTTATCGGTGATGCCTGTCATCCGATGAGCCCGGTGGGGGGGCAGGGAATCAATATTGCGTTTCGGGATGCGGTGGTGGCCGCCAATCATCTGGCGGAGCCGTTGAAAAAAGGCCCCGTTCCCCTCGATGTCTTGAAAAAAATCGAAAGGGAACGCGAAGGAGAAATCGACCGGATTCAAAAACTGCAGTCGGCGCCACCCCGTCTGCTGATGAACCGGAACTGGTTTGTGGAAAACATCCTTGCCCCGATATTGCCGCCGGTCATGAAATTAACCGGTCAACTCCCCAAAATGCTCCGAACCATGGCGCTGGGAATTACGGAAGTGTACCCGAAATAGAAGCCGTTGATCGGAAGGTTTCTTTCTGTTACCTTTCCGCAAAAAAGGCCTGCAAGCGATGGACAACATAAAAATTGAACGTGCAAACCTGATCCGTAAAGCGCTGGAGGAAGACGCCGCCGCGCGCGACATCACCGGCATTGCCGTTTTCGGCAACGGCGGTGGGAGGGCGCGCGGGTTTCTGGTTGCCCGGCAGGAACTGGTGATTTCGGGGCTGGACGTGGCGCGGGATGTTTTTTTGTCCGTCTCGAAAGACACGCGCGTGGTGACCGGCTACGGCAACGGGGCGCATGTAAAGAAGGGGGAGCGCCTCGCGGAGGCGGCCGGTTTTGTCTCCGACCTCCTTCGCGCCGAACGGACGGCGCTTAATTTTCTCCAGCATCTCTCCGGCATCGCCACGCTGACAAGCCTGTTTGTGGAAAAGGTGAAGCCGTACCGGTGTTCCATCCTCGACACGAGAAAAACAATCCCCGGCCTTCGTTTTTTGGAAAAGCGGGCAGTCGTCGATGGTGGAGGAAAAAATCACCGGATGAATCTGGCCGATCAGTACCTGATCAAGGACAACCATATCGACGCGTGCGGGGGGATACGGGAGGCGATCCAAAGAGTGAAATTCCAAATTCCAAATTCCAAATCCCAAACCGGAAAACTGATCGAGGTGGAGGCGAGAAATCTGGTGGAGGTCCGGCAAGCGCTCGAAGAAGGGGCGGATATTATTCTGCTGGACAATATGAAACTTCCGCAGATTCGCAAGGCGGTCAAACTGGCACACAATTCGGAAATAAGGGCGTACGGCGGGACGCCCCTACTTGAAGTCTCCGGTGGCGTGAATCTGAAAAACGTGCGAAAGATCGCCCAGACGGGGGTATCCCGCATCTCCATCGGGGCGCTGACGCACTCGGCGCCGGCGGTGGATATTGCGTTTGATATCGAATGAAATACAAATCCATATCCGGCATGCACGACATCCTTCCGGGCGAGTCGCCGAAATGGCAATTCGTGGAACAGACGGCGCGGGAGCATTTTGCCCTCTACGGCCATGAAGAAATCCGGACGCCGATTGTGGAAGAAACCCCCCTCTTTGCGCGAAGTGTCGGCGAACTGACCGACATTGTCCAAAAAGAGATGTACACCTTCGAGGACAAGGACAATCTCTCCTTAACCTTGCGCCCCGAGGGAACCGCCTCTGTCGTCCGCTCCGCCATCGAACATAATCTGATCAATCAGACATCGCCCGATCTCAAGGTCTATTACCTTGGTCCGATGTACCGTCGTGAGCGGCCGCAAAAGGGGCGTTTCCGCCAGTTTCATCAGATCGGCGCCGAAAGTTTTGGTTCCAAAAGCCCGTACGCAGACGCCGAAATCATCGAAATGCTGGCCGGTTATCTGAACAAAGTCGGCTTAAAAGATTGGGCCCTGCAGATCAACTCACTCGGCTGTGGGCATGAGCGGAAGGCCTATCAGGAAAAACTGAAAGGGTTTTTTGCCAAAAATGAAAAGAATTTTTGTGATGACTGCCGGCAACGCATCAAAAGAAATCCGCTTCGTGTCCTTGACTGCAAAAATCCGAAGTGCCGGGAACTCTCCAAAGATCATCCCGACATCCTCGATTTTCTGGAACCGGAAAGCCGCGCCCATTTCGAGTCGGTCAAAAAAACGCTGGATGAATTGAAAGTGCCGTACGAGATCAACCCCAAGATGGTCCGCGGCCTCGACTACTACCAGCGGACGGTGTTTGAATTTGTCTCGGACAGGCTGGGCGCGCAGGCCGCCATTGCCGCGGGAGGGCGATACGATTCTCTTGTCAAGGATCTGGGCGGCGCCGACATCCCCGGTGTCGGCTTTGCAATCGGCATTGAACGTCTTTTAATGTTGATCGGTGAGCCGAAACCCATCGCATCAAAAAAAATCTTTGTCGCCTTTTTGGGGGAGGCGGCGCACGCCAGGGCCCGTGAGGTTGCTTTTCAGATAAGGCAAAACGGAATTTCGTGCGAGATCGAGGCGGACGAAAAATCGCTCAAGTCCCAGCTCCGCAAGGCCGACAAACTTGCCTGCACGCATGTGATCATCATCGGAGAGGAGGAACTAAAGCAGGGCATGGCTCAGGTGAAGGATTTTTCCGCCAAAACCCAAACGAATGTCCCGCTTGCCCGGATTGTCTCCTTCTTTAAAGGGGATGTTGTTGATTGAAGCGGCTTAAGAATCCAGCTTACGCACCTTCTTTGCAATCTCGTCCGCCAGCGCCCTGTAATTTTCGGCGCCGGTGGAGGAAGGGGCAAAATGGAAAATGCTGTGCCCTTCGAGCTGGGCCTTGTTAAGGTCGGTGTTCACCGAGATGCGGGTCTTGAAGATGTTGCCGTTGAAGAAATTTTTCAGATTCTCCTCCACAAGCGCATTCATCGTGAGGTTTCTGCCGTCCACGCGGGTGAAAACAACGCCCAGGATTTTGAGCGATTTGTTGAGGCGTTCATTGACCGTCTCGAGCGTCGTCAACAGATCGGTGACCCCCTCGAAAGCCAGAACCGACATTTCGCAAGGCACCACCGCGTAGTCGGCGGCGCAGAGGGCGTTGATGGTCAGGTTGCCGAGGTTGGGGGGGCAGTCGAGGAGAATGTAATCGTAGTGCGTCTTGGCCGTTTTGAGGGCTTGGGCGAGAATCAGCTCCCTGCCTATCTTTCCCGCCAGCGCGCTGTCGGCCTCTCCCAGCGCCTTGTCGCCGGGGGTGATGTCCAGAAAATCGAGTTTGGTTTTGATCACCGAATTGAGGAGGTTCCCTTTTTTGGAGGTGAGCGTCGCCGAAACCGGCGTGTAGTCGAGGCCGTCGGGGATAATTGAACCGAGCGATTTTTCCACATGCCCCTGCGGATCGAGGTCGACAATCAGGACTTTCTTCTCGCTAAAATACGAAAAGGCGGCCCCCAGATTGACCGCGGTGGTGGTTTTTCCCACTCCCCCCTTTTGGGAGCAGACGGCAATGGTTTTGGCCGACCGGCCTCCCGACTGCAGATTTTTGGCGGTTTCGACTCCAATGAACTCTTTGATTCTATCCGTAATCATTTGCACTTGGGGCCCCGAAGGCCCTTCTTGATTTTTATGTTTGTCGGGCCTTCGATGGCCCCAAACCCCGCGCTCACAACCGGCAAAGCCGGATTGTTCGCTTTTTCATCTAGCTAGTACACGCGTTTTTCTTTGACAAGGAGAAACTGATGGGGTCTAGGGTAACTACAGTTTTTACCCTAAACCCTAAACCCTAAACTCTGCTTTATATGAAAGCCCTCGTCATTGGCGCCACCGGTATTATCGGTAACCATGTCGTTCGTTCTCTTCTTGAAGAAGGGATCGACGTCCGCGCCTTTTCGCGCGGCGTGACCCCCTCCGAAAATCTCGAGGGTCTGAAAGTCGAACGCTTTCAGGGGGATTTAAACGACAGCCGGTCAGTTGCCAGGGCGATGAAGGGATGCTCGTGGGTCTTTCACACCGCCCCTTACTATCCCACAAATACCTTTCAACTTAAGGCACATCTGAAAAAGGCCATGGAAGGGCTTGAGAGTGTCCTCACCGCCGCCGAGTCGAGTTCAATCGATCGTCTGGTCTACACCAGCTCGCTGACCACTATCGGCGCCCCGTCCCATGCGGGGGAACTCTCCGACGAGTCGCGCCGGTACGATCTTAAAAAACCGCCGCATCCCTATTTTGCAGTCAAATATCGGATGGAGGAAGAAATCAGACAGAGAGCCCGCAACAAGGGCCGACCCGGCCTGGGGGGCCGACCCGGCTTGGGGGGCCTCCCTGCGGTGATCGTCAATCCATCCGGCTGTTTTGGCCCGTATGAACTAAAACCCCCTTCTCTTTGTCTGATCCCGCAGTTGATCAACCGCAAACTCCCCGCTTATGTGGACCATGCGATCAATATCGTTTCCGCAGAGGATGTGGGGCGCGGCCATGTCCTGGCGGCCCGAAAGGGAAAAATCGGCGACCGATACATTCTGGGCGGGTATAATGTCACCGTCGCCAGAACGGTTGAAACCATCTGCAGATTGGCGGGCGTGACGCCCCCCCGGATTAAAATTCCAATACCCGTGGCGCTTGCCGCCGCATGGGTTTCCGAATTTTTATCTTTTTATCTCCTTAAAAAACCCCCCTTCTTTCCTATTTTGGGGATCCGTTTTGTTCAATATGGCTATCCCCTTGATACCGCCAAGGCGGTTCGTGAATTGGGATATCGCGCCTCGCCGATGGAAGATTGCTTTATCAAAGCGATAAACTGGTTTAAAAAGATCGGATACTGTTAACTGCTCGTTTTTATTATTAATTTCTTGCTATTTCCAAAATTCGCCTTTATACTCCAATGGTTATGGACAGCCGAAGCCGACGCGCTTTCGAGGATGTCATTCGCCTCGATTCCGAAGGGAACTGGTATCAGGGGGATTTTCCCATCCTGCATGAGCGGACTTGCCAGTTTTTTTACAAGCATATCGTGCGAGACGAGGCGGGAAAATATTACCTCGAAGGGGAGGAGCGGCCGGTTTACATCAAGGTCGAGGATGTTCCGTACTGGGTCAAAAAAGTGGAGCGCACCATCGCCGGCTATCTCGTCTCGCTCACCGACGAGTCGATTGAACTGCTCGATTTGAATTCCCTCTGGATCGGAAAGAGGCACGCGCTTTATTGCGTGGTAAAAGGGGGAAATTTTCCCGCGAAGTTCATGCGGGCCCCGTATTACGAAATCACCCGCGACTTGAAGCAGAGGGGGAAAAAATATTTTCTCCTGTTTCGGGGAAAGCAATACCCCGTCCATACCTCCCCGCCAAAAGATTTGACGCCGGACACCCGAAAGTCCCGCGAAAAGGAAAGGCCGAAAACAAAGGGGAAAGGGACGAAGAGGAAGGCGCTCAAACAGGGGGGGCGTGTCCGGGTGCGAGGAGTCAAGCATGCGCGAGCCTTCAAAAAAGCCGCCAAGAAGAAGCGTGCTTAACTCTCTTTACATCCATTTCCCCTACTGCCTCTACAAATGCCACTACTGCGATTTCAATTCTTATGCTGTTGAAAAGAAATCCATCCCGTTTGAAGAATATCAGCGGGTCCTCCTTGCCGAATGGGAAAAACGCCTCCCGCTACTTGATTCAGCCCGCCCGATCCGCACCGTTTTTTTCGGCGGCGGGACGCCATCGCTCATGAGGCCCTCGGATCTCGCCGATCTGTTGCGCCGCATTCAAAAATCAGTCCCTCTGTGCGATGATGTCGAAGTGACGCTCGAGGCCAATCCGAAAACGATCTCTGCGAAAAAACTCGATGGTTTCAAGCGTGCCGGCATCAATCGCCTCTCCATCGGCGTCCAAAGCCTGCATGACGCCTATTTGTCCGCCTTCGGCCGGATTCATTCGGCCGACGACGCGCGAGAGGCTCTAAAGTTAATTGCCACGGCCGGTTTTCGCTCATGGAACGCCGATCTGATTTTCGGTTTTCCGGGGCAGACGCTTAAACAGTGGGAGTCGGATCTTAACGGGATTCTGGACTTCGACCCTCCCCATCTGTCGTGCTACAGTTTTACCGTGGAAGAGGGGACCATTTACCATCAACAGATCAAGTCGGGAAAAGCCCTTCCTCCCGATTCCGACCTGCAGGCCGAGATGTTCGAGATGACGGGAAAAATATTGGCGAGAGGGGGATTGCGTCGCTACGAAATCTCGAACTTTGCGCGTCCGGGGCATGAATGCCGGCATAACCTGAACTATTGGAATTACGGTGAGTATCTGGGGCTTGGCGCCGGCGCCGTCTCGTTTTTGAGAAGCCGGGAGAAATCCGGGGGATTTGGATATCGATCGACTAATTTCAAAGAACCAAATCGATATATGAATGTCCTTAAGGATTCACAAATCTGGTTTGATCGCGAAGAGATTCCCTTCGGTACGGCGATGGGGGAATTCATGATGATGGGATTGAGGTTGGACAAAGGAGTGTCGGTGAAAAATTTTGAAGAGCTGTTTGGTGAATCGTATGCCCATCGCTTTGCCGGCCGGATTGCACCGTTTGAAAACCGCGGATGGATGACCGGAGGAACGCGCTTGACGGGGGAGGGGCGGCTGTTTTCCAATCAGATTATGGCGGCGTTTTTGCCTTCCCCCGCTTGACATGTCGGTTACCGGGATTTACTAGATAAAAGCGATGGCAAAAGAATTTGATAAATTCAAAAAGGCCGAAAAGGTTGACGAATTGCGGGATGTTCTGAAAGGGAAAAAGGAGGTTTATCCTCCGTCCGAGGAGGCGAAACCCATCGAAGCGCCCCAGAAACTCCCCGAGGCCGATCGTTCCCTCCTTGACGAGGAAATTCGCGTCCTTGAAGCCAAACTCAAAGAGGCTGAAGATCAATTAAAAGGGGAAAAAGACAAATACCTGCGCCTTTTGGCCGAGTTCGAAAATTTCCGCAAGCGGATGGAACGCGAAAAAGAGGAGTCCACCCGCTTTGCCAACGAAAAAATCCTTCAGGAGATTTTTCCCGCCATCGACCATCTCGAAATGAGCATCGCGCACGCAACCGAGGCCTCGTCGGACAAAAACGCGAACACCGAGGGGGCGAAAACCGTCGAAGGCACAGCCAAGGCGATCCTCGAAGGAGTGGGGCTGGTTTTGAAACAGCTCGAGAAAAGCCTCGAAAAATTCGGGCTGAAAAAAATCGGCGTCGAAGGAGAAATATTCGATCCGCACCGGCACGAGGCGATCGGTCAGGTGGAATCAAAAGAACACAAACCGGGGAGGGTGGTGCAGGTCCATCGGAGCGGATTTACCCTGCATGACCGGCTTATCCGTCCCGCCCTGGTGACGGTTTCCGCCGAGACAATCCATTGAACTATCATCAGGCCCTCAAGATTCTGGGTTTACAAGACCCGCCCCAGCCGCCGGAGGTCAAAAGGGCCTACCACGCCTTGGCGCTTAAACATCACCCCGACCGCAACCCCGAAAACGCCTCCGCCGCGGAGTCCTTTCGTGAATGCACCGAGGCCTACAACCATCTCATCCACAATTTTCAAAAATGGGCCAAAAAGGGGGAGGCGGTCCCGCCGGTGGTCACAAAAACGCCGGCGGTCAAAGACCTCGAGGATATCTTCGACGACATCTTCGGCTTCACCCGTGAAGACCGCGTGCTTGGCCTCCAGAGGCCGCAGGAAATAGAGTTGACGGAGGTGGAACTGGCCCATGGCGCCAAAAAACGGGCGCGGCTTGTCGGCGCCGAAAAGTGCCGTTCCTGCAAGGGAGGGGGCTCGGCGGGCAATTCCCACGCCGTCATCTGCACCTACTGTTTTGGGAGCGGGCAGATCAAAACAACCTATGGAAATGAAATTCAATGGAAGGTCTGTCCCCGCTGTGAGGGGCGGGGGAGAAAGGTAAAACATCCCTGCATCCATTGCGGAGGCTTTGGGAGGGTGGAAGTAGTGAAAAGGCAGGAGGTTAAAATCCCGGCCGGGCTCTCTCCGGGGGTTGCCTACACGCTCGACTCAACCGATCTTTCGACGGGAAAAAAACTTCATATCCTTGTGCGCCTGAAACTGAAAAAAGAGGCAGGCCCCTCTTGGTGGCGGCGGTTATTTGGATGGCGAGGAGTGAATGAGTGAGCGAGCGACGGATTTATTCCGCGCGAGCGAACAGGGGGGTACGGGGGCGCCAGCGGCAAAGCCCCCGATTTAATGTTGAAAAGTCTTTTGTTCTGTGAGAAAAAAACATTCCTTGAATCAATTCACCCAGAATCTGCGGTTCCTCTTCCTTTTCGGTCTTGCCCTGACCTTTTTTGCCTGCGGCGGGGTGGGCAAAAAGAAACCGGTCTATCCCGCCGAGGTAGACGCCTCCATGAAAGCGGCCTTCGCCGTGGCCGAGGGTTCTTACAACCGCCGAAATCTTTCGACGGCGCTTTCGGAATACCAAAAATTCATTTCTGCCTTTGCCTACAATGCGCTCACCGATGAATCATATTATAAAATGGGCAAGATTTATTTCCTTCAAGGACAGTGGGGGCCGGCCATCGGCCAGTTTGAAACCCTGATGAAAAAATCGCCCGATCCGGCCTACCGCTCCAAGGGGGGGCTGATGGCCGGCTATTCGGCCTACAGGTATCAGGACTACCGCCGGGCCCTCCAATACTTGAATCAGGCCGATCCGCAGGCGATGACCGCCAAGCTCAATCTCCGCCTTTATTCGACACGGGTCCTGGTGGGGGAAAAACTGGGGCTCTCCCGTCAGGAGATCGACTATTCCATTCTGCGGATGGCCGATATTTATGAAGACGGGACCGATCCCGGTATCTCCGATCTGTCGGCCGAGGACCTGCTTCCCAAACGCGATGTCATGCGCCGCCTCCACGGGTTTGTCACCGCCCCCCTCCCCGATGGGCGCATCCCTGCCTGGTTTCGCAGTTACCCCAAAACTTTTTCCAAACCGTATGTCGAATACAAGTGGGGAAAAACCTTGTTTGAAGCGGGTGATACGCGCGGGGCCCGCCGGAAATTGTCGGAGTTTGTCGACGCTTGGCCCAAACACGAATATGCCGACTCGGCGCGGGTTATGTTGAAGGAGCTGGGGGGCGCCGTTCCCGTGGCGGAATTGAAGGATGTGCTGAAAATCGGCGTTCTCCTCCCCCTTTCGGGTCCGCAAGGGGCGTATGGCCGAACGGTTCTGCGCGGCATCGAATGCGCCTCCGGCATGACGGATGGGTGCACGGCATCGCTGGGAACGGATATCTCCCGTCTCAAGGTTCTGCTTGTGACCCGCGACTCCGGAACGATGCCCGACGAGGTGACCGACATGATGGACGAGCTGGAAAACGAACGGGTCTCGGCCATCATCGGCCCGATGTCGGGGGAACTGGCGGAAGCGGCCTCCAAACGGGCCGAACAGATCAACATCCCTCTCTTCCCCATCACGCAAAAACCGGGGATCGAGGAGACAGGGGGCTATGTTTTCCCCATGGGATATCCGGCCGCTCAACAGATTCGCGATCTGGTCAACCGGGCGATGGCCCGTGGGCAAAGAAATTTTGCCGTGCTCTATCCGAATTCCAGCTACGGCCAGGAGATGAGCGGTCTGTTTGTGAGCGAGGTGGGCTCACAAGGGGGAAAAATCGCGGCAAAGGCGGCGTATAACCCTTCAAAGCCCGATCTCGCCGGCGATGTGAGGCGGCTCAAGCTGGGGCAGTCCCGTTTTTCGTACACCGGCACCACCGCCGGTTTCGACGCCCTCTTTATTCCCGACAGCTACCGGGTCATCAATCATCTGATCCCTTACCTGAAGCTGTCGGGCATCACGGGAATCGCCCTGTTGGGCACCAACGCCTGGAACGATGCCGCCCTCTCGCCCGCGCTTTCGGCCGATTATCCCGGCAGTTTCTTTCTGGACATCTTTTATCCCGGCAACAGGGCCGGCAAGGCCCCCGCCTTTGTCAACGGTTTCCGGTCGGCCTTGAATTTCAGACGGGGCGACATAAGGGATGCCCTCCTCGTCATGGATGCGCTGGGGGGGGCCACCGGCATTCAATCGTTTGGCGAAAGCGGCGCCTCGGTGACCCCGTTCGCCCTGACAGCGGGGGAAGGGGGCATCCGGCAAACAGGCAACTAGGAAATGAACCTCTCCGAATTCGATCTCATCCGGAAAATCCAAAGCCATGTAACCGTTCCCAATCCGCAGGTCATTTGCGGGATCGGCGACGACTGCGCCGTTGTGGACAAAGGGGGGGGCATATACCTCCTGATGACAACCGATTGCGTCGTCGAAAAAATCCATTTCGAACCAAAATATTTCACCGCCTTCGAGACGGGCAAAAAGGCCTTTGCGGCGTCGCTCTCCGACATTGCGGCCATGGGGGGGACGCCGAAGTACGCGATGACAACGTTGGGGATTCCGCAAACAATTTCCGAGAAATGGATTGATGAACTCACTGCGGGTTTTCAGCAGGAGGCGCAGAGTTTTAACGTCTCGATTGTCGGCGGCGATATCTCCCGTTCCCCCAAAAGTTTCTTTGCCGATATTGTCCAGGTGGGGGAGGTGGGGGCCCGTTACTGCAAGTTCCGCAAAGGAGCAAAGGAGGGAGACGGCATTTTTGTCAGCGGGCCGCTGGGTTCTTCCGCCCTTGGCCTTTATCTGCTTAAAAAAGGAAAATCGGGCGAGTCGCCGTATGTCCGCGCCCACAAGACGCCGCGGGCGCGAATCGGCGCGGGACAGTTTTTGGGAAAGGAGGCGGGGGTTACGGCGATGATCGATATCAGCGATGGCCTCTTGCAGGACTTGGGCCATGTTCTGGAACAGAGCGAAGTCGGCGCCGCGATCCGCTTTGTCGATGTCCCACGCGAGAGGGATTTTGAAATGCTTGTGCGTGAACAGAGGTTGTCGGCCCACGACTTGATTCTGGGAGGGGGAGAGGACTATCAGCTCCTGTTCACCGTCCATCCATCAGCCAAGGCCGATTTTAAACAGAGGGTCCAAAAGGCGGGGTTTAAATTTTACGAAATCGGGACGATTACAAATGCCGATGAAGGTTTAAAAGTGTTGGATGAACGGGGAATGGAATTAAAAAAGGTCAAAAAGGGGTTTGATCATTTTCGTTAAATCAGATTGGCCAAAACCCTGCGTTTTGATTACGCGGGCGCGTGGCGGATCATTTCAGAATGGGTCGTCGCGCCCGATTTTCAAAATTTGCGGAAGGGGTGAGATTCGAACTCACGAGACCCTTTCGGGCCTGCCGGTTTTCAAGACCGGTGCCTTCAACCGCTCGGCCACCCTTCCCCCAACACTACTGCGTTGTTGGGTCCCCCATCCCTCAAAGCACTCGTGGTGTTGGGGGAAGCCCGCCAACGCATTAGTGGGGCGGGCAATGCGACGGGGTATTGTGCGTAATTTTTCTGGGAAAATCAAACGGCAATTGTTCCTTGAACTATCGGTTTTTTTCTGGCAAAAACAGCCAGTCATGTATGTATTTTGTTTATGTCTTGAAAAGTGTCAACGATTTGAAGCATTATGTCGGGACAACTGCTGATTTGGAACGACGTATTAAAGAACATAACGCTGGGAAAGTGAGTTCAACTAAACATCGTCGTCCTTTTGAGCTTGTTTATTCAGAATCTTTCTACAATAGGGGACAAGCAGAGAAAAGGGAGCGATATTTCAAGACGGGGAAAGGGCGAGTTACTTTGAGAATTTGCATGACAAAATAGAATAGGAGCCCGCCAAAAAACGAGGCGGGCCGTGCCCGCCAAAGTTTTAGTGGCGGGCTCTCCCCCGCCAAACAAAGGATAGTCAATTTGGTGAGGGGGACCCGCCGTGTTGTTTGGCGGGGGAGAGGTGGCCGAGTGGCTGAAGGCGGCGGTTTGCTAAACCGTTGTAGGGCCAAAAGCCCTACCGGGGGTTCGAATCCCCCCCTCTCCGCAGTGCCCAATGTCGCTTTCCATCGCCCTCCGGTGTGGAGTGACCGTTTCCAGCCCCAGCGAACGGATCATCTGGAGATCCTCATCAGCGGCGCGCCCGGGGGTGGTTAAATAGTTGCCGAGCATCGTGCCCGAGGCCCCTGCGTCAAACATTTTGTCCTGCCGGTCTTTCATATTCACCTCGCGGCCGCCGCAGACAAAAAGTTCTTTGCGCGGCAAAACGAGGCGGATCATCGATATCAGCTTCAAGCAGTCGAGCGGTGTCAGATCGTTCAGGTCGGCCAGAGGCGTTCCCGGGCGGGGATTTAAGAAATTCACCGGAATGGAGTCGGGGTCGATCTCCTTTAAGTCAAAGGCAAATTCAACCCTCTGTTCCAAGGATTCCCCCATCCCCAAAATACCGCCGCAACAAATTTGAAAACCGAGCTTTTTGGCGTTTTTGAGGCTTTCCACCTCTTCGTCGAAGGTGTGGGTGGTGACAATGTTGGGAAAATACGAGCGGGCGGTTTCGATATTGTGATGGTAGTTGATCATTCCGGCCTCGCGGAGGCGCTTTAGATCATCATGACTCATGAGCCCCAGCGAGGCGCATGATTCGAGGTCGGTTTCGTCGTGAATCCGTTTGAGGGCGGAAACCAGCGTGTCGAGCTCACGCTTTTTGGTCATTCCCCGGCCGCTGGTGACAATGGAAAACTCGGTGGCCCCAAAGGCATCGGCCGCTTTTGCATCCGCGACAATCTGATCGGCCGACTTGAGGCCGTAAACCGGAGCCTGGGTTCCCTTGTAAAAATTCGACTGCGCGCAGAATTTGCAGTCCTCCACACAGGCGCCGCTTTTGGCGTTGGTGATGGAACAAAAGCTGATTTTGTTCCCGAAGGCCCTTTCGCGAAGCGCCTTGGCCGCCGGCATTACGCCGGAGAAATACTCTTCTTCGGTGCATTGAAGGATTGCCAGAGCCTCGGAGGGAGAGATACCCTTATTCCGCCAAATGATTTCAGCATCAAACGGTAACGACATGATGGGAGAGCCTTAAAATAATTTCCGCGGCAGGTCAAGACTCTGCCGTATGATCTTCAAGGATTTTCCCTCTTGCCTTTTCCCCCTTCATTAATATATATAACCCCCACATTTTGGTCGTATAATCAGGGCCAAAGGAAGCGTTTTGGCCCTTTTTTTTTGTTTCTGTGTCATGTGGATATTTCAGCGGTAAAGCAAAAAGTGGCGAGTCTTTCAGCCCCCATTGCGGCCGAAGAGGGTTTGGAACTGCTCGATGTGGTCTGGACCTTCGAAAACGGCAGAAATATCTTGCGGCTTCTTTTGGACCGGGAAGAGGGAACGGTCAGTCTGGCCGACTGCGAGCGGGTCAGCCACGCGGTGGAGGATGTGCTTGAGGTCTAGCAGATCGTTCCCGTTAAATACGACCTGGAGGTTTCATCGCCGGGGATCAACCGGCCGCTTAAAACAAAAAGGCATTTTGAAAAGTCGGTGGGAAAGGTCATCCGGGTAAAAACAAAGATTCCGCTCGATGGCCGGCAAAATTACAAGGGGGTTCTGAAGTCGGTTGGCGGAGCGGAGCTGGTGATGGAGATTGATCGGAAAGAATATGTGGTTCCGATGAATCAGGTGGAAAAGGCGAATTTGGAATATAAGGAGGGTTCCCAAGCCGCGCCGCCAGTGGCGGATAAAGCGGCTTGGGAGCGGAGATCATAGAGGCAAAAAGCGATTTAATTGAATGTAAAATAAGATAAGGAGTAAGTCATGATTGTCGATCTCAATCGTGTTTTGGAACAAATCGAAAAGGACAAGGGGATTCCCCGTTCTGCGCTGATCGAGGCGCTGGAGGCGGCGATGCTTTCGGCGGCGCACAAAAAGATGGGTTTTTTGGGGGAGCTGGAGGCCCACTACAATCAGGAAGTGGGCGAGGTGGAGCTGTTCCAGTTTAAAACCGTGGCCGATCCCATCACCAACCCGAATACCGAAATATCCCCCATGGATGCCAAAAAACTCGACCCCGACGCCGTCATCGGCGACAGCCTCGGCGAAAAAATCGATCCGAACATTCTCGGCAGGATCGCGGCCCAGACCGCCAAGCAGGTGATCATCCAGAAAATGCGCGACGCCGAACGCGACGTGGTGTTCAAGGAATACAAAGACCGCGTGGGGCAGATTCTTTCGGGCATTGTCCGGAGATATGAAAAAGGGAACATGGTGGTCGATCTGGGCAAGACGGAGGCGATCATTCCCTACCGCGAGCAGGCGCAAAGCGAGGCCTACAAGCCGGGCGACCGGATTCAGGCCTTCTTCATGGAATTAAACACCTCCGGCAGGGGGGCGCAGGTTATTTTGTCCCGCCGTCATCCCTCCCTTTTAAAGGCCCTTTTCGAGGTGGAGGTGCCCGAAATTTCGGAAGGGATCGTGGAAATTAAAAGTTGCGCCCGCGAGCCGGGCATCCGGGCCAAGGTGGCGGTTTATTCCAAAGATTCGGATGTCGATCCTGTCGGCGCCTGCGTGGGGATGAAGGGGTCACGGGTGCAGAGCGTCGTTCAGGAACTGCGCGGCGAAAAAATCGACATTGTCCTGTGGGACGACGATCCCGCCAAATTTGTCTGCAACGCCATTGCCCCGGCCGAGGTGAGCAAGGTCATCATCAAGGAAAACGAGCATGCCATGGAGATTGTGGTGCCGGACGACCAGCTCTCGCTGGCCATCGGACGCAAAGGGCAGAATGTCCGGCTGGCCGCCAATCTCACCGGGTGGAACATCGATATTTACAGCGAAAGCAAGCTCGATGCCATGGCCAAGGAGGCCAAGGGGCGCCTGGTGGAGGACTTGGAAATCGAGGAGGGGATCGCCACCGTTCTTTACAGCAACGCCTTCCGTTCGGCGGAGGAAATCAAAGAGGTGGGGCTGGAGGAATTCTTGAAGATTCCGGGGATGGATCCCAATTCGCTGAAGAAAATTTTCGAGCGGGCGGGCTGGGTGGTTGAACATCGCGCTGAAATCGACGCCGAACGGGCGGTCCGAAGGGCGGCCGAGGCGGCCGCCCAAGCCGAAGCGGCCGCCGCCGAAGCGGCAAAACTCGAGGCCGAGGCGGCCCCCCAGGCCGGGTCGGCCCCCCAAGCCGGGTCGGCCTCACCCGAGGTTCAAGCGGCTGAACCGGTTGCGGTTGAAGCGGTAGCAGAGGCGGCAACTGTGGCTCAACAGGAACCGGTGCAAGCGCCACTGGTTCAGGCTGACGGCTCCGCGCATCCGGAACCTGTGGAGGTAAAAGAGGGGGAATCGGTTGTGGTGCCGGGAACGGAGATTCGGAAAAGAAAGGCGAGAAAGAAAAAAGAAGGTGCCGAAGGGACAGAGGCACCGGCTACCGAGCCTGAAACGTCTTAAAGGTGCCGGGACTTGAAAGTCCTGCTTGTCTGAACCAGCCGCAAAGCGGCGTTGAGGGGGCGACGCGAGCCCCTGAAAATAGATCATGGAAGAAAAAACCCAAATTCAGGAAAAGCGGATCAAAACGACGTTAATCCGGCGCCGAAAGGTGGAGGCTCCACCTCTTCCTCCGGCCGAAGAGGCCAAAAAAGAAGAAGCAGGCGGCGTCGCCGCGGAACCGGCCGGAGCCCGGCTGGCCCCCAGGGGGCTGGCGGCCGGCGTTAAAACCGCCGCCTCTGCCAAAGAAGCCGCCCCCGTCGGGACTGCCGACGCCGCGCAGACCGCTACCAGCCCGGCTCCGGCCGCCAGCCGGGCTCCGGCTGACAAAGAAAAACCGGGCGAAGAGAAAAAGGAAGTTACTGCGGCCGAGGAGGAGGAAGAAAAGGCCAAGCAGTTAAAGCTCAAAAAAATTCCCAAAAAAGGGGGGGGGAAAGAGGTTCTTGAAGTGGAGGGGATCGGCCGGGTCAGCACCATCACCCAGTTGACGCGCATCGCCCATGCCGACCGGTTGGAGCGGGTATTTCAACCGACCCGCGGCGGGCGAAAGAAAAGAATCATCCCCCGTAAGGGGCAAAAACAGACCGTCATCACCGTTTCCAAGCAGATCAAGAGAATTGTGGAAATGACCAAGTCGATCTCGGTCGCCGATTTGGCCGGTCAGATGCAGGTGAAGGCCTCGGCGGTCATCGCCAAATTGATGGGGATGGGGATGATGGCCGCCATCAATCAAGAGATCGATTTTGACACCGTCTCGCTTGTGGCGCAGGAGTTTCAGTACGAGGTGCGCGATGTTGGTTTTAACGAGCAAAAGGCGCTGGCCAGAGGCAAGGAGGGGGAGGAAAATCTCACACACCGTCCTCCCGTGGTCACCGTGATGGGGCATGTCGATCACGGAAAAACCTCCCTGCTCGACGCCATCCGACAGACGAGCGTGGCGGAAGGGGAGGCGGGGGGGATCACCCAGCATATCGGCGCCTATACCGTTGCCCTCGGGACACCGTCCCTTCCCAAAGGAAAAATCACCTTTCTCGACACGCCGGGCCACGAGGCCTTTACCGCCATGCGGGCGCGCGGCGCTTCAGTGACCGATCTGGTTATTCTCGTTGTTGCGGCCGACGACGGCATCATGCCCCAGACGGTGGAATCAATCGACCACGCCAAGGCGGCAAAGGTTCCCATTGTCGTGGCCATCAACAAGATCGACAAGCCCGAGGCCAATGTGGAACGAATCAAAAGGCAACTGGCGGATCACGGCCTATCTCCCGAAGAATGGGGGGGCGATACGCTGATGGCGCTGGTCTCGGCCAAAAAGAAAACCGGGATCGAAGACCTGCTCGAATCGATTCTTCTGCAGGCAGAGGTATTACAGTTGAAGGCCGATCCAAACCGCCGGGCCAGAGGGGTGGTGATCGAGGCGAAGCTCGACCGAACGAGGGGCCCCGTGGCCACCGTTTTGGTGCAAGAAGGGACTTTGCGCCTGGGAGACATCATTATTGCCGGTTCCTCATCCGGCCGGGTGAGGGCGATGACCGACCACCGGGGCGCGCCCGCGGAAGAGGCCCCTCCCTCGTATGCCGTCGAAATTCTGGGGTTGGGCGAAGTCCCTTCCGCCTCCGACCCCTTCCATGTCATGGCCAACGAAGAATCGGCCCAGCAGGTGGTGGAGCATCGCATTGATGAACAGAGAAAAGCGCAGGCCGTCCCCCTCAAAAAAGTCTCCCTCGAAGACCTCTTTGCCCGCGTTCAGGAGGGGGAGGTGAAGGAGTTGCGCGTCGTGCTCAAGGCCGACGTGCAGGGTTCGGTTGAGGCGGTCTCCGAGGCGATCAAAAAACTTTCCACGCCGAAGGTTGCCGTGAATGTCATCCATGCCGCTGTCGGGGGCGTCAATGAATCGGACGTGCTTTTGGCCTCGGCCTCCAACGCGATCATTGTGGGGTTTAACGTCCGCCCCGAAACCAAGGCGCTCTCCGTGGCCAAGGGGGAAGGGGTGGATGTCAAGCTCTACAAAATCATCTATGAAATGGTAAATGACGTGAAGCAGGCGATGGAGGGGCTTCTGGCCCCCACCAAAAAGGAAAATTATCTCGGCCGCGCCGAGGTGCGCCAGACTTTTACCGTCTCCAAGGTGGGAACGATTGCCGGCTCGTTCGTGATCGACGGCAAAATCACCCGCTCCGCCTCCCTCCGTCTTTTGCGCAACAACGTGGTGGTCTACGAGGGGAAGGTCGCCTCCCTCAAGCGGGTCAAAGACGACGCCCGCGAGGTGACCTCCGGCCTTGAATGCGGCATCGGCCTTGAGGGTTATCAGGACATAAAGCCGAAGGATGTGATTGAGGCGTTTGAAATCGAGCTGATTCGGGCGACTTTGTAAATATAATGTTGGTTGGAATTGTCAAACTGGACGTTCACTTCCCCTACTGCCATTCCCTGAAGGAAAAACGACAGCAACTCAACAAAATAAAGGGGCGGACGGCGGCAAAGTTTTCCGTCAACATCTCGGAGGTGGAGCATCAGGACACCTGGCAGAGGTCGCAGATCGGTTTTGCCCTTGTCGGGAGCGATCACGGATTCATCGAATCGCTGACGGATCAGATTTTGCGTTTTATTGAAGGGTTGGGATTGGGGGATGTTTTGGATTGTCAGCGGGAGGTTATTTCTTTTTAAAATGGAATCCCATCGCATCAGGAAAGTCGAGGAGGCGTACAAAAAAGAGATCACCCAGCTTTTGTTGTTTGAGGCGCGCGATCCTCTTTTGCAATCGGTCCGCGTGACCCGCGTGATTTTCACCCCCGATCTCCGCCTGGCGCGCATTTATTATGAAGCGGACGGCCCGCCGGCACGGAGAAAAGACGTTTTAAAGGGGCTGAAACGAAGCAGGGGTTTTTTGAAAAAGGAGCTGGCCGACCGGATCAAGCTCCGCTTTATGCCGGAACTCGAATTTCACTACGATGAAACGACCCAGGCGAGCTTGAGGGTGGAAGAGTTGTTTCGAAAGTTGGAAGAAGAAAAGAACAAAACATGAACGGTTTTCTCCTTATCGACAAGCCCGCCGGTATCAGCTCCAACGAAGCTCTTAACATCCTCAAGAAAAAAATAATGGGAAAAATCGGGCATACCGGCACGCTCGATCCGTTTGCCACGGGACTGCTTGTTGTTGCTGTCGGCGAGACGTCAAAAATCATTCCCTATCTGAACGAAGAACCGAAGGTCTACGAGGCGATGCTCAAACTGGGTGAGGCGACCGATACGCTTGATAAGACAGGACGCATCACGGAAAAAAAAACCCATTTGCCGATCGACCGGGAGGCTGTCGAAAAAGTCCTGAAATCTTTTGTGGGCCGGCAGACCCAAATGCCTCCCATGTATTCCGCAAAAAAAAAGGAGGGGAAAAAACTGTATGAATTGGCAAGGCAAGGCTTGGAGATTAAACGTCAGCCGCAGGAGATCGAGATTTTTGAATTGTCTCTTCAAATCCCCCCGGCTCCTATGGAGCACTCCCCCCTTTGTCAAAGGGGGGTGGGGGGGGATTTAATCTCCTTCCGGGTTTCCTGTTCGCGCGGCACTTATGTCCGCGTCTTGGGGGCCGATCTGGCGGGGCGGCTTGGAACGGTGGGGCATTTGACGGAGCTTCGGCGGATACAGGCGGGGTCATTCAGCGTAAAGGACGCCGTTGATCCCGCGTCGGATTTCGATTTGGAAAAAAATCTCATTTCAATGGAATCGGCGCTGGCCCATTTGCCTTCCGTCGATCTGTCGGCCGTCGAAGCAAAGCGGATTTGTCAGGGACAGCCGATAACGGCGGCCGATACTGAAAAAAATATTGTTGTCTTAAAAAGCGGGAGTGATTTTTTGGGCATCGGCGAGTTTCGCGGCGGCAAGTTGTGGCCGAAGAGGCTGGTGAATAGTGGATAGTGGATGGTAACATCAATACAACAAGTGTTTCTGCCTCTTCTTCAAAAATTCCTCGTACCCTTCCTTCCAGTCTTTCTGAATATCCTCCAGCGATGCGTGGGCCTCCAGTTTTTTGCGCAAAACGGCGTCGCCGGAGAGGAGGTCAATCGCCGGAATCTCGCTGACAAATTCGTACGGTTTATCGCGCCACTGGAAATCGTTCGGGTAGAGGTCGATCACCGTTTTTAAAAAGGCAACTCCGGTCAGATAAGGCCTGAATTTTTTCCGGTCGGTCACATGCAGTTGGACGCCGCCGCATTCTTCGTTGGCCCATTTGTGAAAGGTCGGCCGAAAAGTTGTCGGCCGAAAAATAACCCCTTCCAGATGGAGAGCGCTTAAATTTTTGGCCAGCTCATGCGCGTCGATAAACGGCGCGCCGGCCAGCTCGAAGGGGCGCGTGGTGCCCCGCCCCTCCGAGAGATTTGTCGCCTCCAAAAGACACATGCCGGGATACACCAAGGCGGTCTCCAAAGTCGGCATATTAGGGGAAGGGGGAACCCACGGGAGGGAGGTCGCGTCGAAGAACATTTCCCGCTTCCACCCCTTCATCGGCACCACTTTCAAATTGCACTCGATGTTGCATTCCTCATTAAAATAAGCGGCCAATTCGCCGATGGTCATCCCGTGGCGCACGGGAAGCGGATAGAGCCCCACGAATGATTCAAACCCTTTTTTAAGAATTTTTCCTTCAAGGTCGATCCCATTGATCGGATTGGGGCGGTCGAGGACGATCATCTCCCGGTTGTTTTCGGCGCAGGCTTGCATGGTCAGCGCCATCGTGTAGATGAAAGTGTAGTAGCGGGAGCCTATGTCCTGAAGGTCGCATACCACGCAATCGACATCGGCAAGATCTGCGGGCGTCGGTTTCAGCGAGGCAATGTTTTTTCCGTACAGGCTTTTTACGGGAAGGGAGGTGCGCGGATCGGTTTGCGATTCGACGGCGATCATGTCTTGCGCGTATCCCCAGAGTCCATGTTCGGGGGCGAAGAGCCGGGTCAAATTGATTTTTGGATTTTCGTAAAAAAGGTCGAGCGTGTATTGGAGTCGGGAGTTGACACTGGCCGGATGGACCAAAAGGGCGACCCGCTTGTTCTTAAAGTCGACAATCTCTTCCTCAAAAAGACGATCGATGCCTGTTTTCACCTTGGGCATATTTTCTCCGCCCCAATATTGGCATTTTTTCTGATGGGCTTCTAGGTTTTTTTGATTCCCCATCGGCTGGGTGGGAATATTATAGCGCCAAAATCTTTCTCAATTTTTCCAAGGCTTCGGCATGCTTTTTAGCCGGCATTTTTCGGATATTGGCGAGTTTCCACTGTAGCGCCGGCAGGGTTTCGATTCCAGGCAAGCCCAGCAAGTTCCATTTGGGATTTCCCTCCTTTATAGAGAACAGAAATTGTCTTTCGTTGGATGCCAGGTCCCGGTTGATTTGTGAAATAAGCATTTCTCTGACATCGACCAGTTCCCGACAGGTAACAGGCGCAAGGGTCATTCCGGAAAACTCGGCCTGAAAGACCTGTTCAAAATCATGCCTTGCGGGATTAAGTAATTCGTTCATCGGCCGATCATGGCTGGCCAAATAAACAACAAAGGCCCTTCTGGTGTCCGGGGTGATCCCCTCATTTTCGAGAAGAATTTTTATATCAAAAATATCGCGCGGATGCTGGCGGTCGAGAGCCGCGCAAATTTTTCCGCCATAGAGATCCGCAAAAGAAAGAGTGTTGATAGAGGCGGTTTTTTCAAAAACAGTTTCGGCTTTGGCACACAGATTGGCAATGGCATAGTTTATTTTATTTCTAAAAAGTAGATTATAAGTCTATTTTTTTGAATATATTTAAACTAATTAATAATCAGAATGCTCGCTTAATAAACCGTAACTTTTACCGCCGCCGGCCGATAAAGAAGATTCTGAAATCAAAGTCAAAAGCCTGTTAAGTTTTATCATGACAATCATGTGTCGGTGATGGCATGCATTTTTTGGAAACGGAACCGACCGAAAATCGGACGGTACCGTCCGAAAATCGGTCGATTGGCGCTTCTCCGACGGGCGCGATGAATCGCGCCCCTACAAGCTAACTCCTTGTTTTCCCTGGACCCTATACCCTAAACCCTATCCCCTGCCTTACTTGGCACGATCTTTGAAATAGAAAATCGGCATGTTCGTCCTTGTCGGAAACATCCTGGAAACCGGGAAAGAAATTTATCGGCGCCAATTTGAAGGGATCGACCTTTGCCTCGATCCGCTCCGGATCTGTTTTGGCGATCATGTCTCTGCCGAAGAAGAAATCACCCATTGGATCGAACCGCCCAGAAGCTTCACAAAGCGAACCATCGGGCTTGGCCCGTGGTGAGCGCGGGGTTTGGGGCCATGTGAGGCCCGTAATATCATATAAATGCGAGTAGCAACGACCGGGCCGAACGGGCCCCAAATCATATGATCTCCTCCATTAAATCGGCTGGTCTGCTTGGTATCAACGCCTATCCGCTGGATGTGGAGGTGGATATCTCCCTCCAATCTTTGCCCCAGTGGCACACCGTCGGATTGCCGGAAAGCGCGGTGAAGGAAAGCCGCGAGCGGGTGGTTTCGGCCATCAAGAACAGCGGCTACGATTTTGCCCAGCGGAAGGTCACCATTAATCTCGCGCCGGCGGACATCAAAAAAGAGGGGACGGCCTTCGATCTGCCGATAGCCCTCGGTCTTTTAAACGCCTCCGGCGTGGTGCAGAGCGAAAAGGCGCAGTCGTATCTTTACGTCGGAGAACTTTCGCTGAACGGCGATCTCCGCCCCATTCGCGGCGTTTTGCCGATTGCCATGCTGGCGGCGAGAAAAAAGTATGCCGGAATCATCCTCCCGGAGGTCAATGCCGGGGAAGCGGCAATGGTGGAAGAGCTTCCGGTCTTCAGTATGAAACACCTCTCGGAGGTGGTGGAATTTGTGGAGGGGCGTCTTCCGCTCGATCCCGTTGAAAACCGTCCCTTCGGCGGGAACGGGTCCGGCGCAAATGCCCGTGTCGATTTCGACGAGATCAGCGGCCAGTACCAGGCCAAGCGGGCGCTGGAGGTGGCGGCCTCGGCGGGGCACAACATCCTTTTTGTCGGCCCGCCGGGGGCGGGAAAGACGATGCTTGCCTCGCGCCTCCCCACCATTCTTCCATCGCTGACCTTTCAGGAATCGCTGGAGACAAGCCAGATCTACAGCGTGATGAATCTTCTGCGTCACCAAAACCAGCTTTTGACCGAACGCCCCTTCCGGGCGCCGCATCACAGCGTCTCCGATGCCGGATTGATCGGCGGCGGGACCATCCCCCGCCCCGGCGAGGTGTCGCTGGCGAACAACGGGGTTTTGTTTCTGGATGAAATGCCGGAATTCAAAAAAAATGTGTTGGAACTCCTGCGTCAGCCTCTGGAGTCGGGAGAGGTGACCATCACCCGCGCCTCGATGAGCCTCACCTATCCGGCCGATTTCATGCTGGTGGCGGCGATGAACCCCTGCCCCTGCGGGTTTTACGGCCATCCGCGTAAGGCCTGCGTCTGCACGCCGCATCTGACGCAGAAATACCGGACCAAATTGTCGGGCCCCCTTTTGGACCGGATCGATCTGCAGATCGAGGTGCCGCCGGTTCCCTTCGATGAGATGACCTCCACCCGCGAGGCGCGGGAGTCATCGGAGGCGATTCGAAAGCGGGTGATCAAGACGAGGGCCATCCAGTGCGAGCGGTTTAAAAAAGAGGGGGTCCGGCTCAACTCGCAGATGACCCCCCGGATGATGCGCAAATACTGCGGGCTTGGCGCGGAGGGAAAGCAGTTGCTCAAGGGGATTATGGAAAAATTTCACCTCTCGGCGCGGGCCTTCGATCGTATTCTGAAAGTCTCCCGGACGCTGGCGGACATGGAGGAGTCTGAATCCATTGAAACCCGCCACCTCCTGGAAGCGGTCCAGTACCGGAGCCTCGACCGAAATCTGGTTTAATTCTTCAAGACAAGCTGACAATTTCCAAGGCCGGGAAAGGAAAGCACGATCTTGCTTCCGGTGACTGTTCCCGTCGGACCTGCGGAGGTGCCGGGACATTGGCCGCTCCCGGCCTGTCCATTCAACACGCCGGTACAGTTTCCACCTGGTGTCAGGGTGACCGTCAGATTTCCCGTGCCTCCGGCGCCGTAAGCAGTCAGGCCGGGTCCCCCCGAGGTGAACGTATAGGCGTTGTCCGCCGTTGCGAGGCAATAGGAGCCGCCTGGGCTTGTCTTTGGGGTGTCGGGCCCAGTGTATTTGGTCCAGGTGTTGTTGCGCAGGGTTCTGTATTGACAGGTACTGTTGGACGCAAGACATGCAAGCCCGATCCCGTTCACGCAGGCTTCTCCGATGGTGCTTGTCGTTGTCCCCGTACAGCTTCCCCCTTCGGATGATCTGGCAACGCAACTGAATTCCTTGCAATATTTGTCCGCCGGGCACTGGCTTGTCGCATTGCAGGGGATCGCCCACGTAATGCCCGCGCAGGTTCCCGAGACGCACTGCAGGGGGCTGACACATTCCCCCGTGAAGGCGCAGGTTTGCCCCGAGGTTTTTGTCTCCGCGACAGTCGTGTAGCCCGATCCGGTGTAAGCGCCGCAGACTCCGGCATTGCAGAAAAAGGACTTGCACTGGTTGTTGGAGGTGCAAGAGACCCCGGCTCCGGCCAGAGAGGCCCCGGTAAAAAGGTTCTGGATAAAAGTGGGGGGTGAATCGCAGATCCCGGCATTACACCACATGCTCTGGCAATCCATGGGGGACGTGCAGGGATCGCCGATCACCTTCAAAGTTCCCAGAGAGGCCATAAAGGATGTCGTAGCGGCGCAACGCCCCGTACTGCAGGTTCCGCTGATGCACTGGTCGGCGCTTGTGCAGGTCATTCCCGGTGCTCTATAGCCGGTCAGGGTTGAAGGACGGCAGACGCCGGCGCTGGCGGTGGAACTGGTACAGGTAAAACCGCTACTACAGGGGCAATCGGAACCGGCCTCCCCGGAGGCGATGGTTACCTCGCTTCTCAATACGGGCGTTGTTGCGTCCCCGGAACCGAAAACAGTCACACCCGCCGGGGCGCCATTGGCCGCCATGCAGAATCGGTTCCTGTGACGGCCGACGCAGACCTCGCCGCTGGTGCAATCGGAGTCGGTATCGCACGATCCGCCGATGGTGGTCGAATCGGCGGTGCATACGCTACTCACACAGAGTGAACCTGCGCAGTCGCTATCCGTAGTGCATGATTCCCCGGGGCCGTTAAAGATATCGACTTTACGGGCCGAGGCGTCAAAAGCCAAACCGTCTGTGACAAGATTCGCCATAAAAGTGCTGAAGGCCTTTGTGCCGCCGGTCGATATCGAAAACTGTACCGAGTTGTCCTTTAAGGCCGGGGCAAGGACGGAGGCGAGCTCCGACGGAGAAAGAAAGCCCCCCTCGCTGGCATATTCCGCATTGAACAAAAGGGCGGCCCGGGCCGCGGTTTTTGCGTTGTAGGAACTGAAATCCGTCGGAAACGTCGCGTCAAGCAATCCCATCGCCTGATTGATGACCATCGAGTCGGTGCCGGCGAAATTCCCCAATCGCATCATTTCGGCAATGGCCCCCGGTACTTTCCGATCGGTGGCCCCTTTTTCGACAAGGTCGGTCACGGAGGTTACGGCAAGGGCCATATTTTGGAGCTCTTGAATGCTGAAAGGGTCGTTTCCAGTCTGGTCCACTTCTTCCGGGGTCGATACCCCCACTGTGGCGACAATCATCTTGGCGATGTCGGCGGTGTCGAGCCCTGTCTCGGCGGCCGCGTTGGTTACAGCCTCGGTCCACACAGGACCGTCCGGATCATCTGGATTAGAGTAGGCGTCGGCAATGACCCCCGCCGTCTCCTGTGTGTTCACGACAGAATCGGCAAGGGTTGAACTGTCCGCTACGAGCGACTCGATGCCTTCTATGCTTTGATCGGCAAAGGCTCTTTCCATCAAAATAACCGGTCGTGTTGCCTCCGGCGCATCGAGGATGATATCTTGCATGGCGGTGACGAGGCTTCTGGCGGAGTCGGAGACGGTATCGGTATCCTCGTCGTCATCAGTCGTTGTGGCCGCCTCGGCGTACAGGGCATTCATGGCCTCGATAATGGATGGTCTGTCCGTGTCCGGATTGTCCTCAAGGAGGGCTTGCACGGTTGCCATTGTCACAGTGGTCACCGGATTGATCGATGTGGCCTGTGGTTCTCCCGATGCCTGAAGGGCCTCTGTTTCTTCCGGTGTCATGGCTATCATTGCGTGTTGGATCGTGGTGCCGGTATCGGCTACCAGAACTCCTCCTTCTTCTGCCAAGGATACCGGGACTTCTATTGTGCAGGTGCCGGTTTCGTCGATGGTGCAACCATAAATGGTGGGGAGAAGACCATCAGCTGTCTTGAGAATCACGTCACCTGCCTCGGCGGCCTCTGTGGCCATGGCGGGCGATTTTAAGGCGAGACCTCTTTTTCCCATCGTCAGGGCAGGGACCGAAAGATTGGCGGACACCGGTTCGGCCACCGTAACAGCGAGAGTGATGGTTTCTTCGGAAAAGGTCCCCTCGTCGACAGCCTCTTCATCCTCCGCCGATTCGAGGCAGGCCTGCAAAAGACCAACTGCCAAAAACAGGGCCACCCCAAACGGGAAGATATTTTTCATCATCCAATCCGCCCACCCTTCTTAAGGCATCGTCTTACAACGTCCCGGCCGTGATATTGACGGTAAAATCGCCCGCGGC
>JACPFC010000087.1 GCA_016183175.1 Deltaproteobacteria bacterium | reverse complement strand
AGGTTTGATCGGCGGAGCAATCAGTGGAGGAATAACCGGCGGGGTCAAGGGGGCGATGTTTGGTGCCCTCTTTGGCGGACTCGGCGGCGCCCTCTTTGGCGGTGTCGGGAAAGTTTTGTCCGATGCGGTGGGCAAAATCGGCTCGATGGCCATATTGGGCACTGTTGGCGTTGGTTTGAGTTATGCGACCGGCGGGTGGAAAGGTTTGGTGACATTTGGGGCCGGCATCCTCGGCGGCTTGGCGGGATATAAACTGGCGGGGGCAATGAGGATGAATCAGATGGCCGACACTCGTAGTTCCTTTAGCGGGCAAAAATTATATGCACAAAATGCCACGCCATATGATGGTGAGGATGGTAATCTTAGAGCGCAAACCGGAATGGTGGGTGGGGGTAGAAGCAGGGGAGAATATTATCGATATGTCGGGGGAAAAGAAGCACAATATATTCAAGAGACAGGACGAATTCCAAATACAACAGCAGAAGGTCAATTAAAAAATGTATACTACACCAATGAAAATTTTAACTCTTCCATCGATGCTCAACAAAGATTAGCTCTGCCTTCTGAACCGACGCATAGGATAACCATTGATGCCAACAATGTGCGCGCAAATTATGGTAGTACTGTCTCTCCAGCTTATGGTCAGCCCGGAGGTGGAGCACAGTTTATTACCCATCAACCTATTCCAGTAGATCCATTAAAGATCGATACTTTGAAATGAAAGGAGTTAAAATGCCAAACGGTTTCTTTGGAACACAGCAAGAGTGGGAAAAATTAGAGGCTCCATTACGTCAATTGGACGACTTGCTGGCCACATTTGTGAAAAAACACGATTTATTCATGACAAAAAACGAACGCCATTGGCCTTGCAGATCCATTGTCTGGTCGGATGCAATTGAGAAAAAAATAGAAATTTATGCGAGCGACAAAGATAGTCCACTATACAGCATGTGGATTTGTGCTTATCAAGACAGGCACGGCCAAAGATATTGGAAGAAAAGCGTGTTAAAAGAATCCGTCTCTTTTGACGAGATTTACGCTGATATAAGTTATTCTCTTGATTCGGCAAAAAAAGAGCTTGATTCATGGTTAGAGGGAGATCTTGAAAAAATATAGATAGAATAAATGGGAAGATATGGGGTCGGGTCCTGACACTGGACCAGAGGGGCGGAAAGGGCAGAAGAAATGAAGAAACGAGGAGAGCAAAATGGCAAGACCGTTAAGAAAAATTAATAAAAGGGGAAATAAATGAGAACACTATTTATCATTGGCATGGCGTTTATTCTCTTCACCGCCTGCGGCGGGGCGCAGATGGATGGTACGGGAACAAACCCAGACGATGGGAACTCAGACGAAAACACCCTGCCCGCCACCGTTTTTGAAACCTGTCAGGTTGATGAATTGCTTGTCGGCACGTGGTATGTGCAGACCGCTATTGACGGTGATGATGTGTTGCAGATTGACAACATATTTTCCTTCGCGCCGGACGGCAGTTTTCAGGCGACAACCAGACAGTATTATGAAGGCATTTATCTGACCCTCGATGGTTCTTATGAAGTCCTTTCATCAGACACGATTCACATGACTTATACGGTTGCCAAAGAGGGGAGAGGCGTCAATTCGACGGAAACTTTCGATGAGGATGTTTTGTATTACCTGGCCGATGACGAAGCTCGGCTACAACTGCAGTTTCCGGATTCCACTTTCTACGATTTGCAGAAAAAACCGGACGATGAAGACTTCTTCACCGCCGGAACCGACGGTCGTGAAAGAGACGGTATTTGCGGCACAAACATCCTGACCACCTGTCCCGCTGAAGAGATTGTGGCCCGATGGGAGCTTGCTCCCTACTATTTTCTTGTATACAGCAATTATATTGTCTCTCTTTCCAATGCGAGGGGACTCGATGACTTCGATTCAATCATATTCTACAGTACCGGCACGGTAAAGACGCTCAAAGACAGCGAGATTGTCGAGACGCTTGATTATGAAATTGCGCCCTGTTCGGATACGGATTGTTCCGATTCCGACTGGTACTTGAGCTTTACCTGGGCAGAATACGACGCAACGGGTTCCCTTCTGATAAATATGTCCGAAGACAGTCTGGCTATTTATCCGGAAGACAAGGATCCACCCGTGATCATTTTTACGAAAATGTATGATCTGTCGTTAACCGGTGAGGTAGGTTGCAGTGATGAATAAATTTTATTTGAAAAATCTTGTTTTGACTCTGCTCTTTTTGGTGTCAATGCCATCAGTTGTTTTTTCTTATTCCGACGTCAAGATTTCCGGCGTCTCGTCCGCCGATTTCGAAGGCCCCGCGCATCACGGGTTGGTCGTCGAAACCGAAGGGATCAGCGATCCGAACCTGACCTATTACGAAGTCAATATCAAGGAAGACACCGGAAACCCCTTCTATCCCCCCTGGGAGGTCTATGCCACCGAACTGATGCCGTATGACACGGGCTTAAAGCTGAATATTCCATATCGCAACGGCATCCTCGCCCTCAAGGCGGGAACGCAATATTGTGTCCGCGTCCGCGCCCTTTTTGGTTCCGATTATACCGATTGGGCCGAGGAGTGCGGCATCACGCTGACAGTTTCCGGTTCCTCGACGGACGTTGACGGCGACGGCCTGACGGAAACCGAAGAGTACGGCTATGGAACTGATCCGAATAATTCCGATTCCGACGGTGACGGCGTGGATGACGGGACCGAAATCGCCGAAGGGGGCGATCCCAATGAGGCCCTCCACCCACAGTTTCAGGTCAACACCGCCTCCATCAACTTCGGCAAAGGAAACGCCTTTGGCCAATACCCCAACCAGCATCAGTATATCGAGATTGAAAATGTCGGCGACGACGTGGCCCTGATCGATTCGGTGACGGTGCAAAATGTCTTTCCTTATTTCTTTGGTTCCAAAGAGGTCTTCAAGGTCGGCTCGTTCCCCTCGTCGCTTACGCACATTCCGCCGGAAAATGTGGTCCGGATTCCCGTGTCGTTCATTCCCAAGAGAAACGGGAGTTTCCACGCCAAGGTTGTCATTGAGAGTTCAAACAATCCCGAAGAAATCGCCGAGATTGAACTGACCGGTCGGGGAGTGGAGATACCGAAGTGCGATATTTCCCCCGACAGCCTCGATTTTGGAACCGTGAGCGTCGCCGATCAGGAGGTGCTGACCAAAGAACTGACGATCTCCAACAAGTCATCTCTCCTCGGTTCGAAGATGATAGGGCTCTTTGGCGGAAGCGATTATCCCTTGGGTTTTACAATATCCTCTTCCAACAGCCAGATTGTTCCGGGCTTAAGGAGTTTTGTCCTGCCGGAGGATACGGAAATAACCGTTCCCGTGTTGTTCCGCCATACCGAGGCGGGGAATTTTGACGGCACTTTGGAAATCAAGTCGTTCCAGTGTGGAACACAAGCCATCGAAGTGAAAGGAACGGTTGAGTAAAATATGAACCTAAAGCAAACAAAATACGCGGCTATTTTTCTGGGCGGGATTCTGGTCCCCCTTCTGTTCCCGCTTGATGTTCTTTGCGCCGAAAGAACCGTAAGTGTTTTTTCGGATGACGAATCGGCGGAAGGAACGTTGCGCAAAATACTTCAGGTCGCCTGTGACGATGCCGGCAATGATACGATTCATTTTGCCGACTTCGGTTATTCTTCGGCCCGCATTCTTCTGGACGCTCCCCTGGTTATTCCGGAAGACTGCCGGGGAACCGTAACCGTGAAGGGTCCAGCCGATATTGACATTATCCTGGATGCTGGGAACCTCGGGGCAGGGGGATCCACACCGGGCGACTCGTGCATTCTGCATGTCTATTCGGATGGGCATGTCATCCGGAATTTAAGTTTTGTCAACAATTCCAAAGGGGCCGGTGTCTGCCTGTTCGGCCGGGACAACACGGTAAAGGAAAACCGTTTTGGCGCAACCGAAGCGGGAGATGAGGAACCCAACCGTTACGGGATTGTCGTATCGGACGTCTTTGTCGAAGATTATCCCGAAATAGACGGAAGCGGCAACACCATTCGCGGAAATACCATCGGCCCCAACGATCGTCAGGGAATCTGGGTGGAGGCAAGCGATGTCCTGATCGGCGGCGATTCGTTTGACGATGACCGGAATGTTATTCAGGAAAACGAAGAAGGGGGAATCTTTGTTGTGGGAAAGGAAACAAACGCCGTCCATATCACCCACAACACCATCTCGAATAATGGCGAGGAAGGTTTGGGAATCGATCTCAATGATGATGGCATCAGTCTGAACGATCTGCTCGATTCCGATACGGGGCCTGACGAGATGATGAACTTCCTCGACCATCTCCAGTTGTTCCCGCTGGTGCCCGACCCCAGTGGAACCGCCCGTTACTGGGGATGGGGGGTGGCTTTAAGCGGGACGCATTTGGAGCTCTACCGCGTCTCTGACGAGGATTGGAAAAACGAAGTCGGCTACGGCGGCGGGGATGACTTCGTGGCCGATTTTTCTCTTTCGGGTTATGCCTTCGAAACAGATCCGGAAATCGATGTCTTTTCTGCCGGCGATATCGTCACCGCCCTTGTCTTTGACGGCGAAAACAACACCTCGGAATTTTCGATGAATATCCCCGTGGGCGACGACGCCGATCTCGACGGAATCGTGGATGACGATGAGGCCGGTGGAACGTCGGGATCGCTGGCGGATGACGCCGATAGCGACGATGACGGCCTCCCCGATCCGGCGGAGGATCACAATCGTAATGGCGTATGGGACGAAGACTTGGGGGAAACGTCCGCTTGGCTGGCCGACTCTGACGAAGACGGTCTTTCGGATTGGTATGAGATTCATGGCGATGGGGTTTATGACGAAGGGGTGGATACAGACCCGCTGAACAATGACACCGACGGCGACGGTTTGTTGGATGGTCAGGAGGACGCAAACTTAAACGGCGTTTGGGAGAGTTATTTGGGGGAAACCAGCCCGCTCTTGTCGGATTCCGATCAGGATGGCGTGGATGATTCCGCGGACAACTGCCCCGCCGTCTCTAATCCCGATCAGGAAGACTGGTATTGCCAATTGTAGAACCGATGGGGGTTGGTCGGAAAGTCTTAAGAATGATGCAAGACAATCAAACTCGGATTCCCTCCACGCGTTATCTTGACCCCTTTGCCGAGGCATTGGCGCTTTTTGAAGAACCGGCGAGTCTTGAAGCGGCATGCGTTGACGAGGGGGAGCAGACAAAGCGCGAACAGTTTGTCGATATTTACGAGAAAGCGACAGACGAGATGGTTCACCTCATGCATGGTTCTCCCATTGCCGGGTCAAAAACTTTTTACCCGACTTCGACAACCAGGCCGGTTGTTAAAAAAACGGGACGGGCCATTTGCGTCGACGATGCGGAGCAATTGTTTTCGGTGGTCCTGGAATCGGCTCAAAAAAAAGGCCCGGCCGGACTGGATGATGCTCTGCCGATGCTTCACGATGCCGTCTACTGGGCCAATCGCGCCGGTTTTACGGATGAAAAGATTCGCGCAGAACTTCATGAAATTCGCGAGGCCTACGAAACCTGGTTTCAGGAAACTCCCCACTCTTTATTGCTTGCCCAGATATTTTCATTGCCGAATCTTTTCCAGATCGTCAACCGTTACCGCATGGACGCGGTTTACCGCTTGGGTCGGCTTAATCCCGAAGAGATGGAAACGGTCTTGCAGGGGTTCTATTACGTCCTCTCATCCGGCGACAATGAAACGCAAATGAAGGAATTTATCGGCGCCGCTTCGAGCCGGAAGGAAATTATTGCCGCCCTTTTGAAGCCGCAGGGCAACGGCCGTTCGTGCCTGGATATCCTGGAAGAGGAGGCAGTCACCCTTGCCGCGAGCAAAAACGATCCGGCGTTCTGCCTGACGCCGGAAAAGGTCAAGCGGCGGTTTGCTTTGCTCCGGCGTGATTTTGTCAACGATGAGGCAATGGGAGAGATAAACTGACCTACTCCACCCGAAAGTAGAGGTACTTCCACTGGGTGGGGTTGGAAGAACCGGTGTTGAGCACGGTCGAAATGGAAACTGAAGTCTCCCCCACCGTCCCTGTGGCCCTGATTCTGAAAATCTTGTTGTCCTTGGTCAGAAGATCCTTGAACTGAAAGGCACAACCGGCGATTTTGGAGCCGGCGGTCGAAGTGGAGGAGCTGGAAGAGGAGTCGGACGTGTCGGACGAGTCCGCACTGCTCTCCTCCAGATCAACCAGCCCGAGGGTAGAATTGAGGGCGGACGCCATGGAGTCGGGGTCGGGGCAGGCCGAGGATACCGCCGTGGCAAGCTCCGTCATTTTTTCTTCGTCCTCGTAGCCCACCGGCTGGGCACAACCGGCATGGTTGGTGTAATGATGAACCAGCGCCTTGATCAAGTCCTCCTGTTCGCCGATACAGACATTCAACTTGTCATCGGCGCTGTAGACCGTCACAAACGGCGCAAGCAACTGATAGATATCGTCGGTCATGCCGGCAACCAATCGTAATTCGGAGAGGTTCAGCAGTTTGCCGTTTTTTACCTTATAGCCGGCATCACTGTAGAGGCCTTCTTCGTCCCCCCTCTGGATATTTTCGAATTCGTTGACGAGGCCGTTCGAATCGACCCAATCGGCAATGGCGTGAACGAGCGTTGCGGCGTCCTGTTCCTGATCTTCAAAAGCATTCGCGAAGGAGGGACTCAACAAAAGCGAATAAAGGAGCTGTTTGCGCTGATCGTAGGCGGGGGCGGTGGAAACGAGGGAGGCGATTTTGTTCAGGTCGTATTTCGACTGTTCCTCGGTGATCTCGCTTTCAAAATCCCCCTCAAAGCTCAAAAACTTTTCCGCCTCTTCTTTGGAGACCATGCTGACACCCGATTCAATATCCTCCTCCCCCGTCGCTTTTTCCTCCTCTTCTTCTCCCTCGTCCCCCGTTTGGCCCTCCTCTTCCGCTCCTTCCTCCTCTCCCTCGCTCCCGCCGGGCAGTCCCGATGATTCGCCGCTTAAAACCCCGCGGAGCAGTTCCGAGGAGAGCGGCATGAGGCGGTAGAGCGGCTCGGAGCCGAAGGAACTCCCTGCCGATCCCGCACTTTCGAGCAGTTTTTCGGCGTCCTTGTTGTATTTGAGAAGCAGACGCGAAAAATTGAGCGCCGATTTGGCCAGATAATAGGCCTCCAGCCTCTCCTTGGCGTGTATGGCCAAACGGTAGTTGATCCGCGAGTTGTAGGCGAATTCCACCACCGAGGCGGTCAGCACCATGAGGGTGGAGAGAACGATGAGAAGGGCGATGCCTTTTTCATTTTTCGACCTTCGACCTTCGACCTTCGACTTGTTAAAAATTAATCTCATTCGCATATAAATTCACCGGCATTGTCGTCGTAAAAAAATATTCTTTCCCCGCCTCTTCCTCATCCTCTTCATTCTCCTTGAAAACGACCCGAAGTTCCACCTTCACCGCCTGGGGGAGACGATTGAGCGTGGAGAGTTGGGTGGTATCCCATTCCGCCACCCATTCCGTTTTGTTGGAATCGTAATATTGAATCTTCAGCTCCTTGACATTTTCAATCATCGCATATGCAATTCCCCCCTCCGTCACCTTTTCCCCGAGCCATTGCGACTCGCGGCGGTAGAGGTCGGATGTGCCCGCGTCGTTTGCCTTGAGGGAATAGCCGACGGAGGCCGCGTCGGAGTCATGGGCGTTTTTCTGGAAATGGAGTCTGCTAAAGGTGGAGAAATCGAGCGCCTGATCGCTCCCGATCATTCCGGTGGCGTAATTTCCCTCCTGCCCCTTGAAGGCCGAATTGGCCAGAAACGCCTGCGCCAGATCGTCGTTCAACTTTCCCAGACTGATTCTGACCGAATGGAAAAGCTCATCCCGGCGCTCGGCCTTGTTCCGGGCGTCAAGCGCCCGGCTCATCGTGGTCTGAATAAGGATCGTCATGCCCGCCAGAATGGCCACGCCAATCATGATTTCGATGAGGCTGAATCCTTTTTGATTCATTTCAAATTCACGATATGCGTTGTCACCGTCAGATGCGGCTGATCCTCGATCGGCGTCTCCTCCTCCCCCCAATAAATGGTCAGCTTCACCTCGCGCACCGCCTTGGAAAGCTGGTCCATGATGTTTTTGACATACGAACCGACCATCGCGCTCTCTTCCTCGGCGCCGGTCTCCATCACCGGAATTTCGACCTTTGAAACGGCATATTTCCAGCGGAAATCGGCAAACGGCTCGTCGAAAGTCCCCTCCTGTGTCGTGTCCTGGTCGGGGAATTTGTTTTTGGCCAGATCCTTTTCCAGCTCCATTTCAATCTCGGTCATCTTCTGGCGCGCAAGAAGGGTGGCCCTCGTCATCCGTTCGGCCCGTTCCATCGACAGAAAGGAACTCCCCTGGCTGGCCAAAAGCGCCGTAAACGATGCCGCCAGAATCGCCACGGCAATGAGGATTTCGAGGAGGCTGAAGCCTCCGCTTTTGTCACCCCCGCGCAAGCGGGGGTCCAGAAGTTTCAAGAAGTCATGGATTCCCGCTTTCGCGGGAATGACACTTGCCAACAGCACGTTATTCAATTTCTTCCAAAGTCTCATAATCGATATATCCCGTCTTCACCGCGCACCGTCCCGTGATCGGATTGACGACAATCGACATATTGGCGTCCTGTTCCTCATTCGAAAAATGAATCACCGCCATTTCGGTCTGGCCGCTGGGGAAAAAATAAAGCCAAGCTTGCCCCTCCGCGACCAACCCCTCCTGATGGGCCACATAGACGTCGCGAATGCGGACCTCCTTGTCGAAAACCACCTTCTTGAATCCCTCTTCCTCTTCCTCGGCTGTGGAGAATCCCTTTGATTCCTCTCCCTCTTCATCCGCATCTTTTTCCTCTTCTTCCGTCTTTTTTTCCTCTTTCCCGGTTTTTTTGGCGTCCGCCTCGTCTTCCGCCTGTGTGGTCACATAAAAAGGCTCCTCGCTCGATTCGATCCAGTAGGCCTGATTGTCGAGGTCGAACACAAGGCGGTAATACCGGTTTTTGGCGGCGGACTGGTTGTAGAGAAAACGGATGGTGCCGATCAGATGGGATGACTCTTTTTTGACCTCGGTGTTAAACGAACCACCGACAAAACTGATGGCAAGCCCCATCATGCCCGCGGCAATAGCGATGACCACCAGCAGTTCGATGAGCGTAAAGGCGGCAGTGCCGCCGGCCAGATGGCCTGAAGGGAACCGCAAACCGTCCGCTGACTTCTCCGCAGAACTCATTCCTTATCTTCCGTGTCCTCCCAGCTGTTGATGTCGTCTTCATTTCCCTCTTCGCTGTCGGGGCCGGAGGACCAGACCTCCACCTTGTTGCCGTGAGAACCGGGGCTGGCATAGTTGAACTCTTCGCCCCATCCGTCTTTCGGAAGTTTTTTAAGGTAACCGTCTTCGGGATAATTTTCGGGGACCTTCCCGGAAGACGGTTTTTCGACAAGGGCCTCCAGCCCCTGATCCGACGAGGGATAGGAGTGGTTGTCCAGCTTGTACTGGTCGAGGGCGTTCAGCAGATTGGATATCTGCGTTTTGGTGAGATCGATGTTGGCCTTTTCCTTCCGGCCGAGGACGTTCACGGCGATAAGGCCGGTGATGCCGGCGATGATGGCCACCACCACCATGATTTCGATGAGCGTCATGCCCGCGTCATTTACCACCGGTGCTACCGGTTTGAATAATCGTTTCAACATAAGTTTCTCCTTATCTTATTTCACGTTTAACTAAATCACTTTTTCCCTCTGCGGGCTCCGCTCCCAAGCCGCTTCATCCGCCACCGGCGGCGCGGCTTGGGAACCCTCCTTTTAGAGTTCGGACATTTTAAGGATTGGAAGCAGAATTGACAACACAATAAATGAGACAACCCCTCCCATCACCAGAATCATCAGCGGCTCCAAAAGGGTGGTCATGGTGGAAACGGTCGTATCCACCTCGGTGTCGAAGGTATTGGCCACCTTTTCGAGCATCGTCTCCAGCGCCCCGGTTTTTTCCCCCACCGCGATCATGTGAATGACCATCGGGGGAAACTGGCCGCTCCGTCTCAAGGGTTCGGCAATCGACTCCCCTTCCTTCACGCTGTGCTGGGTGCTGTCTATCGCCTCGGACAAGACCATATTGTTGACAACGTTTTTCACAATATCGAGGGCCTGTAAAAGTTGCACGCCGCTCCGAAGGAGGGTGGAAAGGGTCCGCGAAAAACGGGAAAGGGCGATCTTGCGGAAAAGTTCGCCGAAGATGGGGGCCTTAAGCGACATCCGGTCGATCTTCATGCGCCCCTGGGGCGTTTTGGCGTATCGGCGGATCAGATAGACGGCAAGCGCCATGCCGAGGATGATCAAATACCAGTAGCTTTGGGTAAACGAAGAGGTGTTCATCAGAATCCGCGTGGGGAGGGGGAGCACCGCCTCGGCATCCTCGAAGATCGAGACGATCTTCGGAACGACGCTGATCAAAAGATACATCATGAGCGACATCCCCACCAAAGCCATGATCACCGGATACATCATCGCGCTGGTCACCTTGCTTTTGAGCAGAGCCTGATATTCGGTGAAATCGGCGAGCCGACCCAAGACCCCCTCCAGCGCCCCGGAGGCCTCGCCGGCGCGGATCATGTGAACATACAAATCGTTGTAGATTTTGGGAAAGGCCTTCATGGCGTCGGCCAGGCGGGATCCCTCGGTTACCTTGTCCTTGATTTGGGAAAGCGATTTTTTGAGAAGGGGATTTTCAACTTGTTCCTGAAGGGCCCCCAGAGCGTCAACCAGCGGAATATTGGCCCCCATAAGGGTCGCCAGCTGGCGGGTCATGTGGGCCAGCTCTTTGGTTTTGACCCGCTGAAGAAAGGCCGGTCCCCCCTTTCCACCGAGGCTGAAGCCCTTTTTCGATCCTTCCAGATAGATTTCCGAGGTAAAAACGCCGGTCTTGCGCAGTTTCAACCGCGCGGCCCGGTCGTTTTCGGCATCGACAACGCCGGAGACCTGCTTTCCTTTGGAATCGATTCCCTTGTAGGCGTAGACGGCCATCGTAAAAACAAATATCAAATTCCAAAATCCAAATTCCAAATAAAATTCAAATTTCAAAATCCAAACGAATTAAAAAAATTTTGACATTGTCGTTTGTCTTTTTGTTTGGAATTTGGCATTTGGAATTTATCCTCTCACCACATCTTCCTGCGTCAGGGCCAGAACCTCTTCGACGGTGGTCTTGCCGTTCAAGATCAGCTGAACTCCCGCCTCGCGGAGAGTGAACATTCCCTTTTTCATCGCCTCTTTTTTGATGGCAATGGCGTCGGCAGAGTGGGTAATCAGCCCGCGCACTTCGTCGTCGATCAACAGGATTTCATGCACCGCTGTCCGGCCGGCATAACCGGTCTCCTGACAGACACCGCACCCGCGAGGACGGTAGATTCTCCTCCCGGAGGTCGCCTCGCGCGAAATGGCCAACTGTTCCAGCTCAAAATCGCTCGGGTCGTACGACTCGGCGCACTCCTTGCAAACGGTGCGGACGAGCCTCTGCGCCACAATGCCGATCAACGAGCTTGCAATCAGAAAGGGCTCAACACCCATGTCGATCAACCGGGTGGCCGACGAGGCGGAATCGTTGGTGTGAAGGGTGGAAATGACCAGATGGCCGGTGAGCGAGGCCTGCACGGCGATTTCGGCCGTCTCCTTGTCGCGGATTTCGCCGATCATGATGACATCGGGGTCCTGGCGCAGAATGGCGCGAAGCTGATTGGCGAACGTGAGGTCGATCTTCGGATTCACCTGCGACTGGTTGATCCCCTCCAGCTGGTATTCCACCGGATCCTCGCAGGTGATGATCTTCACGTCGGGGGCGTTGATTTCGGTCAAGGCCGCATAGAGGGTGGTCGTTTTTCCGGAACCGGTCGGGCCGGTGACGAGGATAATGCCGTGGGAGTGATGGATGAGATCACGGATTTTTTTCAGATTTTCCCCTTCGAGGCCGACATTGTCGAGGTTTAAGAGCACCTTGCTCCGATCGAGGAGCCGCATAACGACGCTCTCGCCGAACGATGTGGGAAGCGTGGAAACGCGGATGTCGATGTCTTTGCCCGCCACCTTGATGCGGATCCGGCCATCCTGCGGGAGGCGCTTTTCGGCGATGTTCAGATTGGCCATGATCTTCACGCGCGAGAGGATGCTGTTTTGCGCCTTCCGCGGCGGATGCATGATGTCGTAGAGAACCCCGTCCACGCGGAAACGGACGACCAGCTCCTTTTCAAACGGTTCGATGTGGATATCCGAAGCCCTCTGTTTGGCGGCGCGGAATAACAACTGGTTGACCAGGCGGATGATGGGGGCCTCGTCGTCCGATTCCAGAAGGTCCTGCACCTCTTCCAGATTATCGGTCATCTCCAGCCCCTCTTCGCCGAGGTCGCTCATGACCCCGGCTTCAGTCCCCGCCTGGCGGTTGTAGCAGGCGTTGATGGCGTCGGTGATCTGCTGGGAACTGCCGATCACCGGCTTTACCGGCTGTTCGAACAAAAGATGAAGGTCATCCAGCGCCCAGTGGTTGACCGGGTCGGCCATCGCCACCACCACATGGCCGTCTTCCAGCCGGATGGGGAGGATTTCGTTTTTCTTGGCGAAGTTGATGGGAACCTTGGCGATAAGATCGTTGGGGATCTGGTCGGGGGCAATTTCGGAAACATAGGGAATTCCCATCTGAATGGAGAGGGCGCGGGTGATATCCTGCGGCCTTAAAAATCGGAGCTGGACCAGCGCCTCGCCGAGCCTGGCCCCCTTCTCCCTCTGGACCACAAGGGCCTCCTCGAGTTGCTGGGGCGTCAGCGGCGTGTGTTCGAGAAGAATTTGTCCGAGGCTTTTGTCTTCCATACGAATACCGGAGGAATTTTACCTCATTTGGGGGTGAATGACCAGAGAACTTAAAAATCCCCCTTGGTCCCCCTTTTACAAAGGGGGAGATTCGTACTCCCCCCCTTTGAAAAAGGGGGGTTAGGGGGGATTTAGCGTGATTTTTCCCGGTAACGAACCCCCTCTTCCGTCGCGGGGGTAACCACCGGGTCGGAGGTGGTGGAAGGGGTGGATGAATAGGCGCCAACCTCCTGTCGCACGGCCGTCTTGTATTCCAGAAGTTCTTTGGCGTGATTTTTGATCGACTCGCGGATGGCCTTTCGCTGGGAGGCGCCGTAGTTCATCTCGATAAAAAGATTCCGCTCCTCGATCTTCTTCTTTAAAATTTCGAGATAATCAGCCCGCTCCCGAATAATGTAGGGGGTAACAAATACGACGATATTCGTCTTTTCCTTAGCCGTGGTCCGGTTTTTAAAGAGGTTCCCCAAAACGGGGATATCCCCCAACAATGGCACCTTATGCGTCGTCACGCTGGTGCTGTCGTCAATCAGGCCTCCAATGACAATCGTCTGCTTGTCGTTGGCCACCACCACCGTCTGAACCGACCGCTTGGTGAGTGTAGGGCCCAGCGTGGCATCGGTAGAGATAACATCGGTGACCTCCTGTTCGAGGGTCAGACGAACGGTGTTGCTCTCCGAGACCTGCGGGGTGATCTTGAGAATAATGCCGGTGTCTTCGCGGGTGACGGAAAATGTGGTGACGCCGCTGGAGACCGTGGTCCCCGAAGGAACCGGAACCTCTTGGCCGACCTGAATCGTCGCCTCCTGATTATCGAGTGTCAGAATGCTGGGGGTTGAAAGAACGTTTACATCGGTATCGGACTGCAATGCCTGTAGAATCGCGCTTACGGCCGGAATTTCAACGGTATCGCCGTTGGAGTCGGTGAAGCTGACGGTTCGCTCCGAGGCGATGCCGCCGGCCGCCCCGCCGGAGGCCCCCGCGATGCTGGCGATGGTGGAGGGGAAGGTGGGCAAAATGGAGCCAAAGGCGGCCAGTTTGTCCCCCCCTGCCAAGCTCAAGATATTTCCCATGTTGCCGGAGACCCCGATCGTTTTGGATTTATTCACGCTCAACTCCATCACCACCGCTTCCAGATAAACCTGCCGCCTTGGGATATCGAGCTTGTTCAACACCAGCTCGACGAGCGTTTCATAATCCTTGGGCGACGCCGTGATCACGAGGGCATTGGTCCCCTCGTCCGCCGTGATTTTGACCTCACCGGTCAATTCGAGCGACGCGGCCCCCGGCGCCGCCGATTCCTTGGTGGTAGTAGCCGTTTCAGAGGTAGCCGTCGTGGCCGATGTTTTTTTGCTTTTATCGGTCTTCTTCCCCGAAACGAGGGAAGAAAGAACCTCCGCCATCTCCTTGGCGTTGGCATGTTTTAAGTAATAGACATGGATAGCCCCCTCGGCCCCCCCCGTCGGCGTGTCGAGCCGGGCGATCAGCGAACGGACTTTGACAATCGACCGCTTGCTCCCCAGAATGATGATGGCATTGGTGCGGTCATCGGAGATGACCTTCGAAATCTGCGGCGTCTCTTCCAGCTCACCCCCCGCTTCGGCGCCCCGGCGGGATGTCCGCCGCGTGGTGGCGGTTTTGCCGGTGGCGCCCGCCCCCTCAAAAAGCGAGGTGATTTTTTCGGTGATATCTTTTGCGTCCGCGTATTTGATGGGGATGATTTCAATCACCTCCTGCGGCCCCTCCTGATCGAGTTCGCGGATGATTTTCATGATCCGGTCGATGTTGGAGCCGGAATCGGTGAGGATGAGCGAGTTGGTGGAAGGATAGGCAAAAAGATTTCCGTCTTTGGAAACAAGGCCTTTGACAACGGAGGACAATTCATTGGCCGAGATATTTTTTACCTGAACGATCCGGGTGATGTACTTGTCGGTATTCGGCGTTTCATCCTTGAAAATTTCAAGCGGCTCGGTGATCGATTCTTTCGTATCGACAACCTTGACAAGACCGCCGGGGGTTATAACCGTTGTGTACCCCATCACTTGCAGGGCGGAAAGAAAGGCCTGATAGGCCATGTCTTTGTTCATCGGCTTTTCCGAAATGATGGTGATCTTCCCCTTTATTTTGTCGTCGATTAAAAAGTTGGTGCCGGTGGCCTTGGATATCTGCTTGATGAGGTCTTTGATTTCCACGTCGGTGGCGTTGAGATAGATAAGCTCTTCGGAGGGAGTAAGTCCCGCAGGGACCAGCCCCGTATCGGCCGGTGGCGTACCCGAGTCGGCGGGGACACCCGCCGGTTGTTCACCGCCATATTTTTCTTCGAGGGCCGGACTGACAGCAGGCTTGGCTGTGGCAGGCGAAGCCTCTTCCTGCGAAAAAACGGCGTGGGGCAGAAGGAGAACCGACAAACCACAAACAAAGAGAGTCCTTTTGACGAAGCAATTTTTGGTCCCCGCCGAATCATATGCCTTTGTGACAATCCGCCTCCGGACGGCTTCCGAAAATTGCGGAGACAAGGGGACTCTCTTTGTTTGTGTATGGTCAACGAATCTCATATTCAAGTGCCTGTTGCGCCCCTCCCCTTTCCACATCAATCGTGATGCTTGTTTCCGTTTTCAACTGATTGAAAATCTCGAGCCCCTTCTTGATATCCAGCTCCATCCCGTTGATCTTTTGAAGAATGTCCCCCCTTTTTAAGCCAAGCTTGGCAAAGACGCTGTCTTTCTTGACCGATAAAAGCTTCAACCCGTTTGGTTTCCCTTCCTTGAAATGGGGAACCGCCCGGATCTGGGTATATAATTTGTCGAGGTTCGCGATGGCTGAATCGATTTCGGCGCGGTCGATGACAAATTTTCCCTCCCCCGCCTGCTCGATTTTCTCCCCCTCTTTTTCCCCCTTGGTGATTACCGTCGTATCCAGCGGCGTGGGGGGGACATTCAGTGAGGCCACCTTGGTGAAATCCTCCAGCTCCACATATTCCAGGTGCCCCTTGTTCACAAATTCCACGCGGCTGTTCAAAATCTTGACAATCTTTGTATCGGGCGCGAACTGCTTTTGATCGCTCACGGTATACACGTCCTGCCTCCCCTTTCCCTCTCCCCCTTCGATGATGCAGGAGGAGCGCTGATCCATTCCGCCTCCCACCGAGAAGGTCGAGATCAGCTTGATTTTCAGCGAGGTCGGCCTCGCCTCCCCCGTTAAATCGACCTCTTGTTCCGGGACAGTTTCCGTTTCCGCAACTTCGCCGGTCGCCTGCGAATCAAAAATATTCCTTTCAATAATCGGCTTTAAACTTTCAGGCCCGGCAATAATTTTTTCTTCCGCCGGAGCCTGTACAACCGTTTCTTCCTTTTCCGCCTTGCCTCCCATCAAGGCGGCCGGCGTCTCAAACTGCGCCGCAACGAAGTTGGCCGCCATCCTTGCCAAAAAGTATGAGCAGAGGACTACCGCCGCCAGGCTGATGGCCCACATGTACTTTTTGAGATAAAAGCTCAAAGTGACGCCTCACGGTTTTGGTTCGATTATACACTAAGGCCTCGACGCGCGTCTTTAGCCTGTAACCGCTTCACGCATAATCGGGAACGATACTTTCTCCCCCCGATGCATGGGGGCCAGCTGGAGTATCATCCTCCAATATGCGCTACGCAAGTAGCCATAACGCGTTACGGGGACGAATGGGTTTTTTCTTGGGAAATCAGCGAGATGGTAACAGAATTTGACAAAGGAGGCAAATAGAAAGATAAGGGTTCCCACCGAGCGCCGACCGAATAGGGAGGATAAAGCGAGGTGGGAGCGGAGTCGGCAAGGGCAAAAAGTGAATTAGTATCGCTATGAAAGAACGATACACAAAAGAAGAGCGCCAAAAACAGCTTTTGGAGTCTGCCATGGTCGCCTTTGGCAAGAAGGGCTACCACGGGACGCAGGTTTCCGACATCATTTACGAAGCCGATGTCGCCCGGGGGACTTTTTATCTCTATTTTGAGGGGAAGCGGGAAATTTTCGACGCCCTGCTCGCCGAAATTCTTCAGAAGGTGAAAAACGAGGTGACCCTCCTGCCCCGTGACGCCGTGGACAAGATTCCGGCGCAGATGATGGGAAACCTGGAGCGTGTTACGCGGCTTCTTTTGGACAACCCGACTTATATAAAACTTCTCTTTTCCGATGCCGTTGGGCTCGATTCGGAATTTGACCATCGGCTCAAGCAATTCTACGAAGATATTCTGGATTTGATCCGCCGCGGTTTAAGGCAGGGGCAGGAGATGGGCTTTGTGCGGCAGGGAAATATTCATGTCCTGGCGACATCCCTTCTCGGATGCTTTAAGGAAGTTTTCTACCAATACCTGCTCGGCACAGAAAAACCGACCGCGGAGGAGATTATCCAGGAAATTTATGCGCTGGTGATGGCCGGCTTGGCGCAACGCCCGTAGGGGTGCACAGCCGTGTATCGTTACATTAGATTCTTCTTCGCCGCCGGACATAGGCGATGCCGATCAAAACCATGAGGACCAGAGGGACTGCCGACGAACGCCGGCCGGCTGAGCCGTTCCGGGGCGCCCCCGAAAAATCATCGCCCATCCAGCAACCGCAACCGCTCCCCCCTTCCGCCGCGGAACCGTCATCACCGCCGTCGTCGGTCCCCGAAGTCCCATCTTCCCCATTGGCTCCGGCCAGTACGCCATTTCCCAGCAGGGCAAAATCGGTCAGATGATCCTGGGTAAAGGTCACACTATCTCCTTCCGTATCGACGGCCGCGGTGGTGATGAAACTGTAAGCGCCGGCTGACGTGTCAAAATAGTTGCTCTCCAACTGGTCTTCCTCAAGTTCCAGATTGGCCACCTGCGTCGCATTGTAGGGCAAAACGAAGGTGGCATCGGCGTCAAGATCGGTAATCGCAACGCCGTTGCCGTCAAAACAGGCCACGGTATAGCCATAGAAGGAAACAGGCCGTTTATTGGAAGTAAAGGGGGTGACGGCCGCATCCGCCGTGCAGGTGGCCTGCCCGGCAGAGCCAAGGGATGTCTGGGGAAAAACGACCTTGAAACCATCTTCCATGGTCAGGGTCAACGTCTGACTCGATATGTCGCTGATCGTGGCACTTTGCGACTCCGGTACGGTGACGACATAGTCAAGGGCGAGTTGAATCGAAGTCGTCGAATCCGCCGCGCATTCCGTCTCGGTCACCGCCGACATGTACAGATTGCTCCCCACCATGCCGTAGGCGACTGCATACCAAACGATCCCCGTCATGCAGGGACAACCGACCAGGCCGCTTTCATCATCGACACCCTCCGAAAAATTGAAGCCCTCCAGGGCAAAACAGTCGACGGTGGCATTGGCCACAGGGCTGACACTTTCAGCTTCCGGGGCGGGAGTTCCTTCGGTGACAACCACATCAAAACTGCCGTCCGGCTCGACAAAACTCAAGGCGGCGGCCGTAGTCCCCCCTTCGGTAACCGTAACGGCCACCTCCTCCGGGTTGAATATGTTTTCCTCGGTCTGCATGCTGAAGGGGATATGGGCGGTGAGGTAATAGGTGGTCCCAACTGGTGCCGCCCCCACTTTGATGGTGCATATCCCGTCACTCCCCGTGTAACAGGCGTCGGGGGAGTAAAAATATCCGCTGAACCCACCCTCTTCACTGCCGGAATAGGGGTTTGCCTGCACAAAAACATCGCCCCGCGGCGATCCGTCGGTGTTCGTGACGGTGACGTCGATCGAACCGACACGCAACAGGGTCAAATCCTCCGACAATCCGCCGCTGTCCGAAACGACAAGGCTCGAGGAACCCACCCCCGAGGCGTAACCGCTTTCCGGGTTGATCCAGTGACCCAATTTCCAACTCCCCGCCGAAAGATCACAGCTGTAGCCGCTGGAAGTGACGTTGCAGGGGCGGTGTTGTCTCCCCCGACTGGCATAAACGGAGAGCCAGGTATAACCATCGAGGGTGATCGCGCTACCTGCGGCATCGACATAACCCCCCGAAACGGCATCTTCGATGACGGTCTCCGCCACAAGATTAACCACTCCGCCATCCCCGCTACATGTGGCCGTCACGGGATCGCCGGGAATATAATCTTCGTCCCAAAACCAGGCATCGTAGGACAACTCGACCCCCTCTTCCACCTGCATGGTTCCCGTTCCTCCGTTCAGCGATGCCCAGTTGCCGCGGAAAGCGGCTCCCCCTTCCGCCGTATCTCCGCTTGATTCAGGGCTGGCCTGGGCGCCGGCATAAAGCTGGGTTAAAATGTCGCCGTCTTCATTCGTCAAGTTGACCTGCATGGGACAGTCACAGAGGGGAAAGGTAAAATTGACCGTCTGGTCAGCGGCGGCGGAGGCCTCCACCGTTTGTGCCCCCTCCGTTGTGTAAGTGCATATCGTCGAATCCTCCGCATCCCCCCAGGTGTTCGCATTGGCCGTTAAATTGTAGACAAGACCGTCCACCGCATAAGCGGTATAGTATCCATCGTTGTCGGCTTGCGCGGAAAACCAGTCGGAGGAACCGGCGGAGTTTTGCCGGTGCCAACCGTTGATCCAGCCTGTAACCGCCGCGCCGTTTGCATCGACAAGCCGTCCGGAAATCGTTGCATTCTTTACGGGCATTTCCAGCGTCACGACTTGGGTCGTGTTTGATGTGAGGGTCACCTCCGTGCTGACGGAGGCGATGTCCCTGCGGTCATACGGAGGCCAAACCGCCACCGTATAGGTGCCTGCGGGGGCCGTTGCCGTAAAGGCGCCGTCAGCGCCCGTTTGAGCGGAGACATTAGTTTGTGAAGAGGAACAAGCGTT
>JACPFC010000086.1 GCA_016183175.1 Deltaproteobacteria bacterium | reverse complement strand
AGTTTTTGAATATTGACCCAGAGGATGAAAATCAAGGTGATAAAGTAGAAGATACCAGCGTTTCAATAAAAATGACCACAATCAACGGATCAAAAGGAATGTCGGCAAATTATGTTTTTTTGATAGGTATGAATAACGGAGAATTTCCGAAAAGTGCCCCCAATCCAACAGACAACGAAATTTGCCAACTGATTGTCGGTCTTACGCGAACTAGGAAAAAATGCTACCTGATTTCAAATGCCCGTTTTGGTTTAGCTTTCGGAAAATCAAAATCGGTTTTTATTGATTGGATAAATCCTGAAAAAATTGATAGGGGCAAAAAGGAGGGGGGTTGGGGGGAAGGAATTTTTGCCCGCCTGCTTCCGTTCCCGTTCCGTTTGAGCAAGAGAAAAGCGGAAGGGGGGTTTGGGGGGAATTCCGCTTTTCTCTTGCCAAATCAAAATGAGGCCAGTCCCGCCACCTGCCTGAATACTTGGAAGGCAGAACACCACAGAAAAATACTCTTTTCATTAGGAGAAAAAGAAATCGGGCGCGCGCAAAATGAAAAGAGCAAAGAGTATTTTTCTGTGGTGTGGCGAGCTTGTCGAGCAGTGGCGGGGCTGGCTTCCTTAAGTGGGGTTTTGCTCAAAAAATGTTCGAACTACGTTCAAAAAACACCGCAATGAAGGGCTTAAAGCAGACGCTTCTTTTTTTTCTTCCTCTGGTGTCGGCTTTGTTTTTGGCCGGCAAATCCGGCGCGCCTTTGGCCGGCACGGCCGAGCTTGTGACGGTGACGGCCCCCGGAGCGGCGTTGCAAGCCATGCAGGCGATGGAGGCGACGTATGTGTCAACGCCGGTCAATTCTCAAAGGGCATTGGCGATCATGCAGGCCATGGAAAACGGTATTACGACGGGGGTCGACGTGGTGGGAGGAGTGGGCCTGAAAAAGGAGCTGACGGTCGACGGGATTTTTTCCACTTATGGGGGTGTCAACAACGAGTTCATCCTGTTCGCCGATGCCCCCGCTGTGATTATCGCCTATACCGGGCAGAACACATTCCGCATCAAGAAAGTGTCCCCTTTTAGCGGAGAAGTTCTTTGCATCCGGGCAGGGGGGTTTAATGTTTTTGCCCACTGCAGAGAGATATCCTTTGAGGATTACCGGTTGGTGAATACGGGGAAATAAAAAACCTTATTTGATTAGATTCATCGTCATTCTGTTGGTCATGTCCGTTGGCGCCTCTGCCGTGGCCGCCGGGCCGGGGCGGTATTTTTATGAAGGGGACGGGAAGATCGATCTGGCCGGAAGGCGGGGGACACTTTCCGTTACCTACCGGTTAAACAACGGGGATTATTCTCCTTCGGCACTCAAAAAAATCGATGCCTTCTTCGGTATGCCGAGCGCAATCTTGGGGGAGGGGATTTGCCTCCGCCTCATTTCGATGATCGATTATCTGCAGGACAGGTTTACTCCGGACAAAACGCTCACGCTTCGTTCCGGTTACCGGAGCCCCGCCACCAATACGAGTCTGCGGAAAAAAGGAAAGCTGGCCGCGAAAACGAGCTATCACATGGAAGGAATGGCGGCCGATCTGATTTTTCCTGGCACCGGCCCTGCCGGGGGCGCCGGTCCGCAGGAAATTTGGGAACATGTGAAAGGTCTCGATTGTTGCGGCATCGGCATTTATGGAGGGAAGGAGGTCCATGTCGATTCGGGCAAACCCCGTTTCTGGACCGCCGAGACGGCCCTGCCGAAAGAAGATGTCCCCCCGCTCAATCGAAACATCTATCTTTCACCCGACAAGGACATCTATTACGCCGGTGAGACAATGCGTCTCTTTTTTTCGGGGGTGAGCGATTATCCGTTCGGGGTGAAAATCCCGTTCAAATTAAAGAAGGGTGGCAGAATCATTGACTCCTTTATGCCCGAATTCAAAAAAGAGATTTCAGGAAAAGAATGCGTTTCGTTGGAAGAAAGAAGACAGGCACGGTTGATTACCTGGAAGATCCCGGAAGATTTAAAAGCACCCGGAGGCAAGTTGAATGTTGAAGTGGAGTTTTGCGATCCGGTGACCGAAATGACACCCCCCAGCGTGGCGTCCAAGCCGTTTGTGATAAAAGATGCAAATTCTACGCTTCTTAGTCTTTGATTTTCCGTTGAAAAATCATATTTATTGCTGATATATTTATATATCACTAAAGTATTGATATATTTATATATCAATATTTACTTGATATATTTATATATTAAAGTAGAATAGCCACGTATATGACCGATTCAAAAAAGTGCCTGAAATGCCTGCTCCCCTTAGAGACCGGCTCTACACCGTGGTATGGGCTTCATGAGCCTTGTTTTGTCTCGTGGTTTGGCCTTGAAAAACCGGAAGAATTTACCGGCATTGAACGCCGGTCGGAAAGTGGCGCTCCGAAGGCCAGTGACAAGACAAAAGGGTGGAACACCAGCTTTTTTCACGGAAAGTTTCGCAAATACTCCGCCATCCTCGCTGGTGACTCGTACATCTTCAAGATGAAACAGGAGGAAGCTCCCGAACTGCCGGACGTCGAGTTTGTGTGTAACCAAATTGCCCGGTCGACAGGGCTTCCGGTTCCCGATTTCTATCATATCGAATTCCATGGGGAGCGGGCCTTCGTCACAAAGAATTTTGTCAAAAGGTCCACCACGGCGACGCTCAACCATATCTATCACTATCTATCGGAGACCGATCGTTACGATTGTGCAACCATTGCCAATGTAATTGCCCAAACGAGTCGGCCCTATGATGTGGATATTTTTGTCAGGGCATGTCTTTTTGATTCCCTTATTGGGAATCACGACCGCCATGGCCGGAATCTGGCATTTATCGCCACCCCCAAGGGAAATTCACTGGCGCCGATTTATGACAATCCTTCGGCCCTTGGGATCGAAACGGGAACAATTTTGCAGGCGGAATTCGCGCCAAAAGGGAAAATATGGACAAAAAATTCAAAGGAACCGACGGCAAAAGACTACGTAGGGGAATTTCGGCGTTTGAATCATGAAGATTCAGTGCGGGATTTTTTCGCCAGGGTGGACATCGATAAAATACTTGGTTTGGTCTGGAACAGCGCTTGCTCGGATTTAATGAAGAGCGCCTTCAGTCGGCTTCTGGCCCGAAGATACGAGGAGATGAAAAATGCAATTGAACAAGGATCCAAATCAGCTTGAGGTGTTTTCGGAAACAAAACGCAGAAAAACGCTTGTGGGGACTCTTCTGTTCGATCCCAAAGACAAGACGTGGAAATTCACCTACGACAAGAAGTACTGGCGGTCGAAAAACGCCATCGCCGTGGGGCCGGAGTTGGGCCTGAAAAAACAGACTCATCGGGGCGACAAGGGGCTTTTTGCCTCATTTGCGGACCGGATTCCCCCAAGGGCAAATCCGGCCTATGAGGAGTATTGCGAGTCACAGGGCATTTCCCCCAAAGAGAAGAACCCGATTATTCTTCTGACGTCAATCGGCAGGAGAGGGCCTTCCACTTTTGTTTTCGAGCCTGTCTGGCAAGAGGGTCAGGATATTGTCGAAAGACTAAAAAACTTTGCCGGTGAGCTAAATCTGTCGGCCTGGGATATTGCGACGGCGTTTGATCTGTTCCAGTTGAGCGTACAACGGATATTGAATGGAAAAAGCAAAGACAAAAATATTCTGAATCTTATCGAGATTTTCCTGACCTTTCCCGAAGTTGCCCTGTGGAAGCTTGAAAAAACGAACAAGAAGCTTCCCGGCGGGACGGCGGCCAAGCTAAGCGAGTATTTCTCTGAAAAACGGTAACTGCGGCAACTGCGAGAAATCAGAAAGCAGTAAGCGGAGAGCGGAGATCAGATTAATCATCTGCTTTCCGCTTTCGGCTCTCTGATCTCTGCTTTCTCGCCTTTGCCGTCTTCAAAACACAAACAGCCCCATCCCCCCATCCACGCCGATCACCTGTCCGGTGATGTAGCGCGCCTGTTGCGAACATAAAAACGCGATTGTGTCGGCGATTTCCTCCGGCCGGCCAAAGCGGCGCAAGGGGGTCGCCTTTTTCATCCGGTCGCGCATGTCCTCCCGGATAAAGCCGACGATGCCCGTTTCAATCACCCCCGGCGCGATGATGTTCACCGTGATGCCCGCATGGGCCCCTTCGAGGGCAAGCGACTTGCCAAGGCCAATCACCGAGGCCTTGGTTGTCGAATAACTCGTCTGCCCCAAACCGCCGCTGGTGCCGGCAATAGAGGACATCATAATAATCCGCCCCCATTTTTGCTGGATCATCTGCGGCCAGACGGCGCGGGTGATGTTGGCGGTGCCGATAGTGTTGACTTCGATATCGCGATTCCAGCGGTCCACCGGAATATCACCGAACATCCCGACGGTGGTAAGGATGGAGGCGTTATTAATGAGGATGCCCACCGGTCCCAGTTCCTGATTGATTTTCTTCACCGTTTCGGTGACTTGATCCGTTTTTGAAATATCACACGTATAACCCTTGGCGATACCCCCCTTGTCCGCAATTATTTTGATGGTTTCGTCACAAGGGGCGATATCGAGAACGGCTGTTTTACATCCGCAGGCGGACAGGGCGATGACATCGGCCCGCCCAAGGCCATTGCCGGCGGCTCCGGTGACAACGGCCACTTTGTCTTTGATTCCATAGTCGGGCATAAAGGTATCCTCCTTAGCCGGTCAGACCTTCTTTGCCAGTTCGTCCACCAGCGCCGCATAGGCCTGCATCGCCTGATCCTTGGTCAACCCTTTCCGCTTCTCCCACGCCTCGTATTTCGCCTTGGCCACGATGTCGAACATCCCCGGTTTTTTTCCGGAGACGTCGCCGACGGTGGATTGCTTGTAGAGGCTGTAGAGATCGAGCATGACGTCGTTGGGTTGCGCCGGCAGGGTTTTAAGCTTTTCCAATGCCTGTTTGAATTGATCTTCGATAGCCATGTTATTCTCCTTTATGTCGCCTCTATCAGGAACTGCCGAACATATTCCAGAGTTTTTTAAACCCTCTTTTTTCCCCTCCACGTTCTGGCAGTCTGTATGTTTTTTAATCGGGAGAAAAAAATGAATTTCAAAAAAATTTTTAGAACCCTTTTGTCTTCTCTGCCGTTGGGGGCGGTCCTTTTGTCCGCGTCTGTCACAGCCCTGGCCTCAGACCTTCATTCCGAAATCACCCAGGGGGTCATGCGCGCCTTGGGGCAGGAGGGAAAACCGGTGGCCGACCTCCCACTCAAACATACAAAGGTCTCCGCAAAAATCGCCGGATTTATTTCTGAAGTGACGGTCACCCAAACCTTCCAAAATCCATCCAAAGATCCGATCGAGGCAATCTATGTCTTTCCCCTTCCCCAAAATGCCGCCGTGGGCGAGATGTTCATGAAAATCGGCGACCGGACTATTCACGGCCAGATCAAACTCCGCGAGGAGGCGCGCAAAATATATGAAGAGGCGAAAAATCAGGGAAAGATCGCATCGCTGTTGGATCAGGAGCGGCCGAATATTTTCACCCAGTCGGTGGCCAACATCATGCCGGGGCACGAAATCGAGGTGACGCTGAAGTATGTCGAAGTTTTGGTTTACGAGAAGGGGAGTTATGAATTTATGTTTCCCATGGTCGTGGGGCCGCGATTTATTCCGGGCGAGCCGGTTTCCAAATCCAGCCGGGGATGGGCGGATGATACCGATCTGGTGCCCGATGCCTCGCGTATCACTCCGCCATATCTGAAACCGAAAACCCGCTCCGGTCATGATATTGAAGTCTCGGTTGCGATCGACGCCGGTGTTCCCCTCCAGGATGTTTCTTCGGAGACGCATCAAATCAAGGTCGACAGCAAGCAGGGTTCCAAAGCAGTCGTGACACTCCGGCCGTTCGATTCCATCCCGAACAAGGATTTTGTCCTCCGCTATGGTGTCGCTGGCGACTCCGTTGAAACAGGGTTTTTAACCCATCGCGAAAAGGGGAAGGATGGATTTTTCACATTGATTGTCCCGCCGGTCAAAGAAATTCCCGACACACAAGTAACCCCCAAAGAGATGGTTTTTGTCGTCGATACCTCCGGCTCGATGAGCGGCGAGCCGATTGCCAAGGCAAAAGAGGCGATGCGCTATGCCTTGAGGCATATGAATCAAAACGACACGTTCAAGATCATTCTCTTCAATTCGGACGTGAAGGAACTTTCCACCAAGCCGTTGTTGAATAGTTCGGACAATGTGCAGAAGGGGTTGGCCTTTATCGACCAGATTCAGGCGGGGGGCGGCACCTTAATGATGGAAGGGGTGAACGCCGCGCTTGGGTTTGGGCGCGATCCATCGCGTCTGCGGATTGTCCTTTTTATGACCGACGGCTACATCGGCAATGAGTCGCAAATTTTTGCCGCGATTCAAGACCAGAGAAACGACGCCCGCGTCTTCTCGTTTGGGGTGGGGTCCTCGGTCAACCGGTATCTTTTGGAGGAGATGGCCCGCGTCGGCCGGGGGGCGGTCACGTATGTAACATTGAATGAAGAGACCAAAGGGGCGGTGGCGAAGTTCTATGAAAGAATCTCCAAGCCGTTTCTGACCGGTTTGTCGATTGAAACTGTAGGGGCGAACGGCCGTTCGCCCTTACTAAAAGACATCTATCCCGAAAAAATTCCCGATCTCTTCTCGGCCCAGCCGGTGGTGGTTCATGGACGTTTTTCCGGCGACGGCGCAGGCACGATTACACTGAAAGGGAAACTTGGCGGCAAACCGTGGCAAAAAGAAGTGCCGGTGGCACTTCCCGATGAGCAGAATGAAAATTCGAGTATCGCGTCGGTCTGGGCGCGGACGCGGATTGCCGATCTATCGCGGGAGAATTACGGCGGCGAAAAATCGAATGTCGTCCAAAAAATCACCAACCTCGCGCTGGAATATCATCTGATGAGCCAATATACGTCATTTGTGGCGGTGGAAGAAAAGATCGTCAACGAAAATGGAAAGGTCACAACGGTGCAGGTGCCGATCGAGATGCCGCAGGGGGTTTCTTACCAGGGGGTGTTTGGTGAAAAGGACGATGGGGACACCGGTGGGTATGGCGTCCTTAACAACGTCGCTCCGGCTCCCATGGAGGCCAAGTCCAAAAAGTATGTTCGCCAAGAAGCCGGAGTCGACAAGGAGCGGGCAACAAGCAGTCAGACTTCGGTGCCCCCCAACGGCGACAAGGAGCGGGCAACAAGCAGTCAGACTTCGGTGCCCCCCAACGGCGTCAAGACCGACTCCTTCTCTTATCAGGCAGGTTCTCCTGTGACCCTCCAAATCACCTTCACCAACACCGCGGGCAAGGAGCTCGAAGTCGAGTTGTCCCCCCGCGGTGTTGAGCTGGAGGTGATCGGTCCGGTAGGCCTGCGTCTGCAGGCGAATGGTCAGAAAGGGACTCTTGCGAAGATTGGTGCGGGCGAGACAAAAACCTTTGAGATCGATCTGGCGAAATTCTTCAATCTCAAGACACCCGGCATCTATGTCGTGAAGGTGAAAAAAGTGGGAAGTATTGTGGTGACTGTGAAGGCGGTGACATTTCGGGTCGAGTAAAACGGAATATTAGGAGGTTAAATGTGACCGCCAAGCCACACCGCCATGATCGGATC
>JACPFC010000085.1 GCA_016183175.1 Deltaproteobacteria bacterium | reverse complement strand
GTTGCTCCCAGCCCTTCCAATTTCCGCTGGAGGACCAGACTCATCCGGCTTTCAAAGGCGACAACGGTGAGATTTTTTAATTCGTTGGTCATATGATTCTGTGTAGGGGCGTAATTTATTACGCCCAGAATTGAGGGCGCGATGAATCGCGCCCCTACGGTCTCGTACCCCGTTTCAACTGATAATACGTTACCGCCCGATTATGTTCTTCAAGATTCGTGGAAAAATAGTGGCTCCCATCCCCCTTCGCGACAAAATAAAGATAACCGGTCTGGGCGGGCCTTAACGCCGCCATCAGCGAATCGAGGCCGGGGGAGCAGATTGGCCCCGGCGGAAGGCCGGGCCGCATGTATGTATTGTAGGGAGAATCGCGCTCCAAATCGGCGCGGGTCAGATTGCCGTTGAAATTGGGGATGCCATAAATCACGGTCGGATCGCTCTGTAAGAGCATCCCCTTTTGCAGACGGTTCTGAAATACCGAAGCAATCAGCGGCCGCTCGGAGGGGACCCCTGTTTCCTTTTCCACAATCGAGGCCAGCGTCACCCACTGATTAAGGGTCATCCCTTTCTGTTTCGCCTCGGCAATCAAATCGGGCATTGCCTTTTTCTTGAAAAGATCGGTCATCTGGCGAATCAGATCTTTTGCTGTTGCCCTTTTTTCATAGAGATAGGTGTCCGGGAAAAGATAGCCTTCGAGGGTTGCGGAATTGGTTCCCGTCTCGGCAATCAAGCGCGGGTCCCTGACTAGTTGTTCCCATTCCGAAACCGTCGTCAGGCCGTTCCGATGAAGAACCGCGCCGATTTCCCTGAGACTGAATCCTTCCGGTATGGTCACCGAGTAAAGCTTCACCTTCCCCTCTACCATCGTCCGCAGAATATCGCCGGGACGGGAACCGGCTGGAAACTCGTACTCTCCCGCCTTTAGTTTCCCTCCTTTCCCTTTCAGGCGGGCCATCAGTTCAAAACCGACGGCGCTCGGCACCATTTTATTTTCCTCGAGAGTAAGGCTGATTTTGCGGAGCGAACTCCCTTTTTCGAAATAAATTGTCGCGGCGCCAGGGGACCGGTAGCTTGCAAACCAGGCGAAAGTCGCCGCGCCGGTTGCAACGGTCAAAAAACAAATCACAAAAAATAAGACAAAAAGTCGCTTCATAATTGCAACTGCCCCACTTTCTACTCTCTCGTTTTTGCCGTCCTACTTCAATGAATCCAGATACCCCTGCAAAATAAAAACCGCGGCCATTTTGTCGATAACCTGTTTCCGTTTGGCGCGCGAGACATCGGCCTCGATCAGCGACCTCTCGGCCCCCATCGTCGACATCCGTTCATCCCAAAATTCAAATTCGACGGCGAGATTCATTCTCTTGGAGGCCTGTCTGATCCCGTCAACGAAGGCCCGAACTTTTTTTGCCTGCGGCCCCTCGGTGCCGTTCATGTTCAAGGGAAGCCCCGCGATAACCCGCGTGATTGAATATTCGGCGATTATCTGCGCCAATTTTTTGCACGCTTGGGCCGACTGGGTATATCGAATCGTCGTCATCGGCTGGGCGGTGTAGCCCAACGGATCGCTTTTGGCCACCCCCACCGTTTTGTCGCCGATATCCAGGCCGAGGATCTGCATATTTCAAAAATATCAAATGCCAAAGTCCAAATGTCAAATGAATGTCAAAACAACAATGCCAAAATGAAACATTTGATTTTTGCCTTTTGAAGTTTAATTTGACATTTGAACTTTGACATTTGTCATTTAAAATAGCCTTATGGATCGCCTTCATCTCATCATCTCCGGCCGGGTTCAGGGGGTTTTCTTCCGGGCCTATGCCGAACAGGAGGCCAGAAGGCTGAAACTCACCGGTTGGGTAAAAAATCGTCCCGATGGAAAGGTCGAAACCGTGGCCGAGGGGGAGAAAGAAGCGCTGGAAGAATACAAAAAATGGTGCCACCATGGGCCGCCTGCCGCGCATGTGACCCAGGTGGAAATCTCGTGGGAGACGGCGACGGGGGAATTCAGGGATTTTACGGTGAGACACTAATGAGCACGCTCAACAAACTCGATCAACTCTACAAACGCCTGTCCGACAAGGGGCTAAAGCGAACCCGCCAGCGGGACATCATTTTCAGGATTTTTTTCTCCCCTCCGCACAAACATTACCGCATCGAAGAACTGCTTGAACGTTGCCGGAGGGAAGATCCCACCATCAGTTACGCCACGGTTTACCGCACCCTGATTCTGCTGGTTGAGGCGGGTCTGGCCTTTCAGCGGCAGTTTGGCAAGGGACAGTCGCTTTTTGAACATGTGTCGGGCCATCATCACGACCATCTGATCTGCACCTCCTGCGGGGCGATTGAGGAGTTTGAAAACCGGACGATCGAAAAACTGCAGGAGTCGGTGGCGAAGAAATATGGATTCCGCCTGACCAGCCATAAAATGGAGCTTTACGGCCTCTGTGCAAAATGCCAAAAGAAGGAATAACATTCTGTGCTTAAAGGATTAGACGATTTTCACGCCGAAGCGACCGCCAAAGAGCAGGTGGTGGGATCGTGGGGATTCAACTCGAACCGCGATTTCACCAAGACGTCGGCGGAAGAAACCAATGTCTGGTTTTTCGAGCAGGTGTTCAATTTTCTCCGCTCGTTTTTCGGCCTTGTTTTGCCCGACAGCCTCGAAATCATCACCTACAACGCCACCCAGCACATCAAAAAGCAAAACCTTGAACAGCAAACCTTTTTGGACGAGCTGATGCTCATCATGAAAAATCTCAAGGAGCCGATCTGGACCCTCCGCTTAAACCTCAACATCATCGGCTTTGTCCGGACGCACCACGACCCCGACAATCTTGTGCGCATCCAGATTCAGGAACCATGCACGTTTATTGTCTGGGGAGGACCCGACGAAACCGGTTTTCAGACCTACAGCATCGGCTACACCCTTTTTAACGAAAGCGTTTTGGAAGGAACCGACGAAATGATCTGGTCGGTCAATCAGCCGATTCTTGAAGGTGCGTTAAGAAAGTGGGAAAAGCAGACGGGGCACATCATCGACATTATCGATTCCAACACCGGTCGGGCGCCGACGTTTCGTTACGGCTTTAAACGCCCGGCTCGCGCCCGTGTTCCCGTCCGCCGCCCGACTCCCCCGCCTACCACCTCATCAGCCCGGCGCCCCAGCTAAAACCCGATCCAAAACTCATCATGAGAATCAAATCCCCCTCGGCGATTTTTCCGGCACGCAGGGTTTCATCCAGAAGAATGGGGATTGTCGCTGAGTTGGTATTACCGCGCGTTTCGATGTTGTGATGGACCTTCTCCATGGGAATTTGCATCCGTTCCGCGATGGCTTCAATGATCCGTAAATTCGCCTGATGGGGAATGACATGCTGAATCTGATCCACCGTCAGGTTCTGTTCCACCAGCACTTCTTGGGAGACCAGACTCATCAACTGGACCGCATTTTCAAACACAAACTTTCCGTCCATGGTCGGATAGACCTTTCCCTCCTCGATCATCGTCGGGGCGATTCGGGGATGATAAAGCGAGGCCGGCGCCTCGCACCAGAGCTTGTCGTAATAAGTGCCGTCGGAACGGAGACGCGTCGTAAGAATGCCGTGATTGCCTTCGGTGGGCTCCAGGACAACGGCCCCCGCGCCGTCGCCGAAGATCACCGACATCATCCGACCGCGGTCCGAGAAATCGAGCCCCGTGGAATGGACTTCGGCGGCAATCACAAGGATGCACTGGTATTTGCCGATACGGATCATCGAGTCGGCCAGCTCGAGGGAAAAAAGAAATCCGGGGGAGGTATTACGGATGTCAAAGGCGGGAATCTTGCGGCACCCAAGCTTTTTCTGTAAAAGAACGCCGGAGCCGGGGGCAAAGTAGTCGGGGGTGGATGTGGCAAAGATAATGCAGTCGACATCCGCCGGTTTTTTTTCCGCCGCCTCGAGCGCCTTTTTTGAGGCCTCCAGGGCCAGATCGGACGTCCCCACCCCTTTATCCACATACCGCCGCTCGCGGATGCCGATTTTTTCGCGGATCCACTCGTCCGTTGTGTTGAACTTTTTTGCCAGCTCGGCGTTGGTGACAACGCGCGGCGGAAGGTACGAACCGGCACCGGTGATGAGGGAACGTAAATGGAGCACTGTTTATGGACCCCTTCGGTCTCGTGTGTTTTCTTTCGGTTCCATCGGGACTCGCGGTTTATTTAATCGCCACTATTGTTGTTGATTCTTCTTTAGTTTGCTCCGGTTGGCGATGGACATTAGGTTGCGCTCAAACACGCCGATTGAACCTCAAGACTCCACCAGAGACCAAAGGGGATCCTCAATCTAGCTGATGAACCGAAACCCCTCCACAAACTTCTGAAACGGGCGGGAGTAGATATCGAACTGTTCTGCGGGAAAACTGGCAGTCAGGTTAATCGCCTGATCCCCGCGGATAAACGAGACCTGAATCTGCTGGACCATCTGGCCGGGCTGGATATGCTCCAGAGAGCCGGCCTTGGGCCCCATCATCTTCTTCATGGCGGAGAGGTCCCAAGTGCAGATCATCTGCTTGGCTTGAACCCCGCTGACCCTGATGTCTTTCTCCTCAAGAATCTCAAAACTTTCGATTCCTCGCGCTTGGACCGATTTTTTGATTTTTTCAAAATAGGCCGCTAAATCAACGGGTTGATTGAGGCGCTCCTTGGTGATGATGATGTTTGGCCGCACCTTTTTGTCGGTGGAGGGCATGGTCAGAGTGATCATCCCCTGATCTTTCCAAGTGGCGGGGAGATCCACCTCGAAGTCGTTCATGACGATTTTACCCATAAAAAGCTCCTCCTTGGCAGAAAGATGGATTTTAGGGGATTTAGGAGGGGATGGGAAGGAATTATTTCGCGCGAAACGAAAGGATGCGCGCAAGCGTCTCCCCCATCACCTGATTGGGGGTGGAGGCGCCGGCGGTGATGCCGATTGAAACCGGCCCGCTTTTAAGCCATCCGCAGGTCTCAATTTCCTCTCTTTTGCCGAACGGCTTGTGGCGGATTACCTCCTCGGAAACCACGCAATTGGCCCGGTCGATGTGATACGTCGGCGCGATGCTTTCGGCAATTTCACAGAGGTGATTGGTATTTGAGCTGTTGTAGCCGCCGATGACGATGATGAAATCGGGATTCTTTTCCTTCAAGCCCAAAATGGCATCCTGCCGCTCCTGCGTGGCGTTGCAGATGGTGTCAAACGAACGAAAATGATTGATCAATTCCCCTTCTCCATAGCGTTGAACGAAAGCCCGCTTGATCATTCCGGCAATCTTGAGCGATTCGGAGGAAAGCATCGTCGTCTGGTTGGCCAGGCCAATTTTAACGAGATCGCGGTCGGGATCGAAATCGGGCGACATGGCGCGGGTGAATTTAAGAATGAATTCCTCCCTTTTTCCGCCGCCAACGATGTAGTCGCAAACCTCCTGCGCCTCGTTTTCGTCGAAGACGACCAGATATTTTCCACCGGGAAAAACCGAAACACGCGACGTGGTGGCCTGCGTCTCCTCGTGATAAACCTTGCCGTGGACCAAAACGGTAAACCCCTCCTGCGCATATTTCTCCACCCGCTTCCAGACCACAATCACCGAGGCGCAGATGGTATCGACCAGCTCGCATTTCTTGTCCGCCAGTTCGCGCAGTTGAGAGACGGTGGTGCCGAAGGCGGGGACGATCACCACGTCGTCCGGCTTCACTTCGTCAAGCGTCGCATCCTGGTAAGGGCCGGAGAGAAAACGGACTCCCATGCGGCGCAAATTTGAATTGACCAGAGGATTGTGGATGATTTCGGTGGTGAGAAAAATCCGTTTATCCGGAAAACGCCGTTTTGTTTCGTAGGCCAACTCCACGGCGCGGTCGACCCCGTAACAAAACCCAAACTCGCGGGCGAGATGAATGGCTAAATCACCATAGGACTTGCTGAACCCGGCCTCTTTTATTTCCTGAATGATATCGCTGTGGTAATGGGTATGAAGGTCTTCCTTGATGGCCTCTTTCAGGCCAAAGCCCTTGCGGTTCATTTTGAAATCAAGCTGTGGATGCACCGACATCGCCCCCTTCTCACACACCCCTTGAGAGAAATCAAGTCGTGATGTCATAATTTCAATATCGTGATATAATCCCTTGGGCGTTAAAATGGACACCGGCATCCCCTTCATCTGGATTCTCAAGCTTTTGGCCGCTATCCTCTGCGGCGCCGTCATCGGCATCGAGCGGGAAATTCACCGAAAGGCGGCGGGGTTGAGAACCAATATCCTCATCTGCTTCGGCTCGGCCCTTTACATGCTCTCCGGCGAATTGATCATGCGGTCGACGGGGATGGGAAACCCGGACCCCACGCGGATTGCGGGGCAGATTGTGACCGGCATCGGCTTTATCGGCGCCGGCTCCATCATGCAGGCGCGGGGACATGTGATGGGGCTGACCACCGCGGCAACCATCTGGGTTGTGGCCGGCATCGGCATCGCCGTCGGGGCGGGGTATATTTTGTTCGGTATCGCCGTTTCGGTCATGATTCTTCTGCTTCTTATCGGCGTGGGACATTTTGAATACCTCATCATGGGGAAATGCCGCATCTCCAGGGTGCGCATCTCGTTTCGCGACCCCACCGGCGAGACGCGGTCGGCCATCAGCGACATCCTGAACGCCTGCAACAAAAAAATCGAGGATTTTTCCCTCACCTGCAAAAACGAAATTACCTTTATGGATCTGGAATTCTGTGAGGTCCATCCCCGGCACAAGGAATTTATTTTTGAAATTTTTCGTCTTCCCGACGTCCGCGCGACGCGGTATAACCCTTGAGGCGGCAGGGCCGCCAACCAAATGGTCCGAATCATGCTTCAAACCGTCCGCAAACTTCTGTGCAAAATGCAAAGAAGTTGCGGAACAAGACTCTAAAGAGGAAAAATGTGAGAACAACAGCAACCCTTATTCTGATCGGCATTTTTTGTTTCGCGATCGGTGGAGGCAGGTTGAGCAGGGCCGCCACACTCGATGACACCGACGGCGATGGCATCCCCAATGTTAACGACAACTGTTCAACGGTGGAAAACCCCGACCAGACCGACAGCGACAACGACGGCGCCGGCGATCCCTGCGACAGCGATGCCGACGGCGATGGGGTTCCTGATAGTGATATCGACGGCGACGGCATTCCCGACAACAACGACACCGATGATGATGGAGACGGAATTGCCGACAACCTCGACCCCGATGCCGACGGCAACGGGATTAACGACGCGGATGAAGACATCTCGGCCACTCCGGATGAGAGTTCGGGGGAGAGCTCCGGCACCACAACGGAAGGGGACGCCAGCTGGGGATGCTCGCTGGTTAAATGATTCGATGGAACCCGATGTCATCTACATCAAAGGGGCGCGGCAACATAACTTAAAAAACATCGATGTCGAAATCCCGCGCAACAAGCTCGTCGTCATCACTGGCCTTTCCGGATCGGGGAAGTCCTCCCTCGCCTTCGACACAATCTACGCCGAGGGGCAAAGACGCTACGTGGAATCACTTTCCGCCTACGCCCGCCAATTTTTGGAGCAGATGGGAAAGCCGGATGTCGATCTAATCGAGGGGCTTTCCCCGGCCATCTCCATCGACCAAAAGGCGGCCAGCCACAACCCCCGCTCCACCGTCGGCACGGTCACCGAAATTTACGACTACCTCCGCCTGCTCTATGCCCGCGTCGGCAGGGCCTTCTGTTACAAATGCGGCAAGCCGATCTCTTCGCAGACTATTTCGCAGATGGTCGACCAAGTGGCCGGCCTACCGGAGGGGGCCAAAATAAACCTCCTCTCGCCGATTGTCCGTCTGCGGAAGGGGGAATACCATAAAGAGTTGGACCAACTCAAAAAAGAGGGATTCGCCCGCGTGAAAATTGACGGGGTGACACATGAACTTTCCGAAAAAATCGATCTGGAGAAGAAGAAAAAGCACACCATCGACCTGATCGTCGACCGGCTGGTGGTCAAAAAGGGGCTGGAGGCGCGATTGGCTGATTCGTTCGAGACGGCGTTGAAGTATGGGGAAGGATTGGCGAAGGTGGAGGTTATTGGAGACGACGCGACTCTCCTTTTCTCCACCCGTAACGCCTGCGTCGACTGCGGCGTCAGCTATCCATCCATCGAGCCGCAGATGTTTTCGTTCAATTCGCCCCAAGGGGCCTGCCCCGCTTGCGACGGCCTTGGCACAAAAATGTTTTTTGATCCGGAGCTGGTCATTCCCAACCCAAATCTTTCCTTAAGAGAAGGGGCCATCGCGCCGTGGGCCGGAAAGACCACCCTTTACTACGCCTCCATCCTTCAGGCGCTGGCCAAACATTACAAGTTCGACATCTACACCCCGTTCAAGGACCTGCCTAAAAAAATTCAGGAGACGATCCTCTTCGGATCGGGAAACGAAGAGATCCAGTTTTCCTACGACAAGGGAGAGGGGCGGCACTATTACACCGCCCCATTCGAGGGGGTGGTGGCCTCATTGTCGCGACGCTATCAGGAAACCGATTCCGACTGGATTCGTGAGGAGATGGAAAAATTCATGAACATCCAGCCGTGCGCCGGATGCTCGGGGAGCCGGTTGAAGCCGGAAAGCTTGAGCATTCTTCTTGACAACCGGAACATCTACGAGACGACGAAGCTGACAACCGAACAGGCGCGGGATTTTTTGAAGGGGCTGAAATTATCGAAGAAGGAGGGAACCATCGCCCGGCGCATTTTGAAGGAAATCGATGAACGGTTGAGTTTTCTGGTCAATGTGGGGCTTGACTATCTGACCCTCGACCGGACCTCGGCCACCTTGGCCGGCGGCGAGGCGCAGAGAATCCGCCTGGCGACACAGATTGGATCGATGCTGGTGGGCGTCCTTTATATTCTGGACGAACCGAGCATCGGCCTCCACCAGCGGGCCAACAGCCGGCTGATCGCCACGCTGAAAAAACTCCGCGATCTGGGAAATTCCGTTCTGGTCGTCGAGCATGACGAGGAGACCATGCGAAACGCCGACCATATTATTGATATGGGCCCTGGCGCCGGAATCCATGGGGGGGAGATTGTGGCGGAAGGAACGCCGGCGGACATCATTCGCAACAGGCGTTCCCTCACGGGACAATACCTTGCGGGCAAAAAATCCATTCCGACTCCCAAAAAACGCCGTCCCCCTTCAAACCGGAGGCTGGTTCTTCGGGGGGCTTCGTGCAACAATCTGAAAAATATCGATGTAGAATTTCCCCTCGGCCTTTTTATCGGCATCACCGGCGTCTCCGGCTCCGGCAAGTCGTCCCTGATTAATGACACGCTCTACCCTGCCCTCGCCCAGAGGCTTTACGGCTCGCGAATGGTCGCGGGAAAACACAAAACCATCGAGGGGATCGAGCTGGTGGACAAGATCATTAACATCGACCAGTCCCCCATCGGCCGGACCCCCCGTTCAAACCCGGCCACCTACACCGGCCTTTTCACCCACATCCGCGATCTGTTTTGTCAGCTCCCCGAATCGAAGGCGCGGGGGTACAGGCCGGGGCGTTATTCTTTCAACGTGAAGGGGGGGCGTTGCGAGGCGTGCGAGGGGGATGGGGTGATTAAAATCGAAATGCATTTTTTGCCCGATGTCTATGTGGAGTGCGAGGTCTGTCATGGGAAACGTTACAACCGCGAGACACTGGAGATTCAGTACAAGGGAAAAAACATCGCGGAGATTCTTTCGATGACGGTGGAACAGGCCTTTGATTTTTTGCGGAATATCCCTGTCATCAAGGCAAAACTGGAGACGCTTAAGGAGGTGGGTCTTGACTATATCGAGCTGGGGCAGTCGGCTACCACCCTTTCGGGGGGGGAGGCGCAGAGGATCAAGCTGGCCCGAGAGCTCTCCAAGCGGTCGACCGGCAAGACCATCTATATATTGGATGAACCGACCACCGGCCTTCATTTTGATGATATTTTGAAACTTCTGAATGTCCTCAACAAACTGGTGGAAGGAGGAAACACCGTTATTGTGATTGAGCACAATCTGGATGTCGTCAAATCAGCCGATTATATTATTGACCTCGGTCCTGAGGGGGGAGCCAAGGGGGGAGAGGTCATCGCTATCGGCACTCCTGAACAAATTGCCGCCTGCCGCACCTCTTATACCGGACAATTCCTGAAATCACACCTTAAAAATTAATATTATACGAAGTAACAATATTCTGTACAGATTTTTAGATTTTTTTATCCTGTCTATCGTCTCTGCTGGGGCCTCTCTGTTGAATAAAAAAATATCTTTTTATTCAAACATGTTAACCAATTATGTACAGAATTTCTGCTTTTTTTAAATCCATTGACAAAATTTTTTTTTTGATTAAAGTGTACATAAATTGCTCTTTCCCGCACATATCCATAAAAAACAGTGTACGTCGTATAAAAATATGGTTTTTCTCGATTATGGAGGGAAAATCTATGTTTGAATTCCATGATGACCGACTGGGCCAAGTCAAGGTGATCAATGTTACCGAGGCGCGCTCCTCCATTGCCTCGATTATGGCGGATAAAGATTCTAACTATGTTATCACCAAAAACAATAAGCCGATCCGAGTGATTGTGAGTTACGATTTCTATCGGCAAATCCAAAAAAACACAGCCACGGCCTCTTCCCGCTCTCAAAGGCCATCGGAGTCACGGGACCCGGTGAAAGGTCTTTTGCAGACACAGACCGAGGAATTAAAAAAACAGTTTGCGGTAGCGGCACAAGGGATCATGCCCCAGTCGGATATGACGCAGAAGAGGCTCGAATACCTTTTGGGTTCGCCCCCCCGCGGTTTCACTCCCAAGGCCCCGACCCCTGTGGCGCCCCCTTCCGTCCCCAGGCCTGCCATGCCGGAGCCTGCTCCGGAAGGGTCGTTGACCCAAAGTTTGCCTGAAATGCCGTTGACTCCTCTTTATGAGGAGGGTGTTTCCCCTGTTGAACCGGAGTTCATATCGTCGGAGAACTGGAACAATATTCCTGAACCTCCCCCCTCTGATGAAGGGGTTGAGGAGGAAGGTTCGGCTGGTGATGGCGATCGTGAAAAGCGGACGGCGGAACACGAGTCTGCCGACAGAGTCCCCGAAGAGGCCCCCGTGGAGCTTTCCGCCCGAACCCCGCCGCCGCGTGGCGACTATTTTGACACTTATCGAAAGCTTTACGAAACGCCGCACTACCAGCCCCTTTTTCGGGGAGAAGAGCCGCCGCCCGAACGAGCGCCAGCCGCCGAAGAGGCGGCTCCGGAGCAAACCTCAACCCAATCTTCTCTCCCGGTCATCGAGCGGCTTATCGAAAAGGCTTATACAATACCGGCCACCGAACAACGGCCTTCATCGAATCTCCCCTCTATTCAGGATCTCCTCTCCGAGATCGATGGGATTTCTCTTTCGGGTGACGAAGGGGACAAAATCGCCGTCGGAGGCAAGGGATAAACATGTCCACTAATCTTGCCGCAATATCTCTTAAACGCCTCTTCAAAAAAGAGGCGGCCGTTCAAACTCCTTTGGGACAACGGCCCGTGGCTAACCGATCTTCCCTTTTCAAGCAATACCATTGTCTGAACACCCTCCCGCCGGAAACTCTCGCCGATCTGCTTTCTTTTGCCGAGCAACGCCGGTTTCTTGATTTCTGCCCGGAACTGAACAACAAACGAATCCTCTTTTTTTCGCGCCGCGCCACCACCCCGCTTCTGGCCAATATTCCAACCGATCACGTCGAGATCATGGCCAATTACCAGTTGGGTGACGCCCCTGTGTCAAATCAGCTGAATGTGTTTAATCTGCGAGGCACCCTGAAACCGCTCCCTTTTCGCTTCGGTTATTTTGACCTTCTTCTTATTCCCTTCGGCTCCAGCCTTAACAATGAGGTCCTCGACCACATCTCCGCGATGGCAGGGCTCTTAAAAAACGGCGGAAGGGCGATTATCTCGGTATTGCACCCCACGCTTGAAATTTTTCTCACCAACCAGAATCCCGCCTCGAAGGGGCGCGCCGTTTCGAGTGTTCAGGCCTATTTCACCGCCTTCAGGGATCAGAACCTTTACCTCGAAACCCTTTCGGAGGAGGCCATCAACCGCGAAAACAAAACCTTCTTTGCCGCAGGCCCCGGCAGAGAGGTCACCGACGACATCCTCGGAATTCCGCTTGTCCTTTTCATGCGGGTGGTGAAATATGTAAAAACGTAAAAGCTGTGAACGGGTGACGCCGGAGGGAGGATATGGACTTTGAAAAACAAATCACCGATCTTAAGCTCGCCATCCCTTCCCTCTCGCCGCCGATCGGCAGTTATGTCCCCGCCGTCAAAACCGGAAATCTTGTTTACACCTCCGGCCAGCTCCCCTTGTCCGACGGACGCCTCCTCTTTAAGGGGCGCGTGGGAAAAGAAGTGAGTCTGGAAAACGCCCAGCGGTCGGCCAAGGCGGCGCTCATCAATGCGCTGGCGGCCATCAAGTGGCTGATCGGCGATTTAAACCGGATTAAAAAAATTATCCGCTTAAACGGCCATGTCAATTCGGCCATCGGTTTTTTGGACCAGCCAAAGGTTTTGAACGCCGCCTCGGAGCTTCTTTTGCAGATTTTCGGCGACGCTGTCGGTTCTCACTCCCGCGCCGCCATCGGCGTTTTGGAACTCCCGATGGGGGCGTGTATTGAATTGGATTTGATTGTGGAGATCAAATAATGTAGGGGCGATCCTTGTGATCGCCCATAAAAAAATCCGCGCGGATCAACTCTTAGTCCACCAAGGTCTCGCCCCAACCCGCACCAAAGCCCAAAATCTCGTCATGAGCGGCGCCGTCTTTTGCGGGACGCAAAAAATTGAAAAACCGTCGCAGTTATTTTGGCCTGAAACCGAATTGATCCTTAAGGGAAAAGACCACCCTTATGTGAGCCGAGGCGGCGTCAAGCTGAAGGGGGCGATTGATCATTTTAAAATCGCCGTGAAAGACAAGGTCTGCCTCGATGTCGGCGCCTCGACGGGGGGTTTTACCGATTGCCTGCTGAAGGAAGGGGCCAAAAAAGTTTACGCGGTGGATGTCGGGTACGGTCAGCTCGATTGGAGTTTGCGAAACGACCCGCGGGTCGTGGTGATTGAGCGGACGAATTTTCGGAATTTCGACCCGAACATTTTGTCCGATCCGATTGATCTGGTCACGGTTGATGTCTCCTTTATTTCACTGACAAAGATTATTCCGAAGATTCTTGAGGTATTCGTTTTTCAGGAACGGGTGATGTCTGCGGGAGGCTCCCGAACGAGCCGCAGTCGTGCTCCTTCACGACGAGGACGAGAGAGGGAGGACCCGCAGACGGCAGGACCCGTTCCTGAAGTGATCGCCCTCATCAAACCCCAGTTTGAAGTCGGAAAAAAATTCGTCGGTAAGGGGGGAATTGTAAAGGATAAGGCCAAACAGAAAGAGTGTGTGGAGAAAATTTCCGAATTTTTCCGGGAGAGGGGGCTTAAAATCCTCGGCGCCCTCCCCTCCCCCATCCTTGGACAAGACGGAAATCAGGAATTTTTGCTGATCGCGACTCTATCGCACTAAGCTGCAACCGCTGGCCCCGCTGTCGGAAGTGGGAGGCGGCGTCCCTTCCGATTCTCCACTGTCGGGGGTTCCGTCTCCATCATCGTCCGTGTCATCGGCATCAGTGACTCCATCCCCATCGTCGTCCTCATCGGCATTGTCCCCCGTGCCGTCGCCGTCGGTGTCGACCGATTCGCTGGCATCGTCAGGAAAGGCATCCTCCGAATCGACGACTCCATCGCCGTCGCTGTCGGACGTTCCATCTCCGTCGGAACCCGCCGTTGTGTCATCGGCGCCATCGCAATTCTCATCGGCGCCGTTATCGGGGGTATCGGTGGCGGCGGGGTTGATGGAGCTACTCCCATCATTACAATCGGTGGCGCTGGTGACATAACCTGATGGTTGAGAACAGGCCGCTTGCGATGAACTGGCCGAACCATAACCGTCCCCGTCGGAATCGGCATAATAGGTGGTGGTGACATCTTCATCGGTTATTCCATCACAGTCGTCATCAATGGAATTGCAGGTTTCCGCGGCGCCCGGATTCACGGCGGAGCTTGAATCGTTGCAGTCGGTGCTGGTGGATACGTAACCGGTTTGTGTGCCGGATTCGTCACAATTAAAAGAGGTTGCCCCGGAACTGCTTCCGTAACCGTCTCCATCCGAATCGGCATACAAAACAAACGAATCGGGATCGGTATCACAGTCGCTATCCACATCATCACCGCATGTTTCGGTAGCTCCCGGGTGAATGGCGCTGTTCGTATCGTCGCAATCGTCCACTTCGGCATAAGAACCGTCGCCGTCGGTGTCCGTTTCCACCGTGCAGGTGGCGGAACAGCCGTCGCCGGCGCTGGTGCCGCCATCGTCACACGCCTCCGCCCCGGCCATGTCGCTATCGCCGCAAACCACTTCGTAGGCTCCGATATCGCAAGAAGAGGAAGGTCTGCTTTCTCCGCGTTGGTCGGTTGAGACGGTATTTCCACTGATATCCGTACAACTTCCCGTATCGATAGCCGGGCTTCCCGAAAGGAGGGCGTGGGTTTGTGTGTCGCCTCCGTTATCCGCTAACGAGTCTAAAAGAGGATCGACTCCCGTCTGATCTCCCTGCGTCGCATCGTAACCGGAACAATCGGTGGCATCCTGAATCAGGTTATACCCGGCCGTTGTAAAGGTTCCGTTACACTCGGGGCCCGAGCTTCCCGCCGTGTTGCCGGCCAGAAGGGTATTTCGAAAAACAGCCGTTGCCGACGAAGCAATCGAAATGCCGCCGTTGTAAGTTGTGGCCGAATTAGCGGCAATCGTGACATTGTTCAGATTCAGCGTTGTATAGATGAGGTAGAGACCTCCTCCATCACCCGAACTTGATCCCGACTCGGTTGTCGCCGAATTGCCGGAAAAAGTGCTGTTGGTAATCGTAGCCGTAACCGACGATGTACTCGTTCCCTTTATTTGAAGGCCCCCTCCAAGGCCCAGAGAACTGTTGCCGGTCACCGCATTTTCCGAAAAAGTGCTCCCCGTGATTGTCAAGGCGCCTCCAGCCCCAACATAAAGGCCGCCGCCGCCGGCTGTGCCCGAAGTTGTCGTAATGCTGTTTCCCGAAAAAACGCCGTCGGTTACTGTCAGAGTATTGCTTCTCGCGGCATAGAATCCACCGCCATAGCTTGAAGAACCTCCGCTGATTTGATTTCCCGAAATCGTCGTTGTTGTGAGAGTCGCCGTCCGGCTTGAAGAGAGATAAATACCCGCTCCTTGCCCCAAACCCGATGCCGTGATGATGTTGTTGGATGCCGCTGAACCGGTCATGGTGAGATTGCCGGCGGCGTAGATTCCCCCGCCGATTCCCGCTGTGCCGTTGAGTTCATTGCCCGATACCGTTGCATTGGTCAGGGTTAAACTTCCAATTGCATAGATCCCGCCGCCATTGATGGTGCCGCTTGTCCCTGCCCGGTTGTCCGACACAACGGAGTTTGTAAGGGTCAGCAGCGAACTTCCCGATGCCGTATAGATGCCCCCTCCATGCGTCCCGGCATTACCCCCCGTGATTTTGACGCCGGAAATAGTCACCGTAACGGCAGAAACAACATGAAACACCCGATCCTGATAACCATCCGCATCGGCTGTAAGGCCGCCTGCATCGATGATCGTCGAATCCGACCCGGCGCCGGAAAGGGCGACATCATCTTTTATATCCAAATCCCCTTCCGCCGCGCTGTTTTCTCCGCTGGCCCCAAGGCTTAATGTATAGGTCCCCGCGGGGATGGAAATGGTGTCATCCCCCGACCCCGCCGTGCAATCGGCATAGGTGGCCGCATCATTGTTGGCATTGATGATCGCCTCGCGGAGGGAACAGGAGCTGTTGGTCCCCAGCTCATCGGTCGAACCG
>JACPFC010000084.1 GCA_016183175.1 Deltaproteobacteria bacterium | reverse complement strand
GAGGCAGTGGCCCATTTTGAGCGGAAGACAGGGGAAAAGCTGAGCATCCTCGTCGGCAAGCCCGGCCTCGACGGCCACTCTAGCGGCGCGGAGCAGATCGCCGTCCGGGCGCGCGATTCCGGCATGGAAGTGGTCTATCAGGGAATCCGCCTGACGCCGCAACAGATTACTGAAGCCGCCTTGCAAGAGGGGGTGCATGTCATCGGCTTGAGCATCCTGTCCGGTTCCCACCGTCTGCTGGTTTCCGAACTGATGAAGCAGATAAAGGCGAAAAAAATTCAGAACATCCCGGTAATCGTCGGCGGCATCATCCCCGATTCGGACAAAAAGATCCTCTTGAAACAGGGGGTGGCCAAAGTTTATACACCGAAGGATTTTGAGCTAAATATGATTATGGCGGAAATCGCGGAGCTTGCGTTAAGAAAAAATTAACAATAGCAACCGAAGGGCCCTTCGCCGCAATCGCGGCAACTGCCGTCGGAGCAACGCTCGCAGGTGCCACAGTCGGAATCCGAATCGCATTCGTCCTCGTCTTCCTCTTCTTCTTCGTCATCCCCGGCATCTTCCTCCGTGGCATCGGCCCCCAGCAGAAAACAATCGTTGACTTCATCGACATCACTGCAGTCCGATTCATCGAGGCAATCGACGACCTCATCCAGTTCCGCATCACAGGTGTCGGCACACTCATCTTCCGACAACGCCGTATCCGTGCTGTCCACCATTTCCAAGTTGCAGTCGTTGTAGAGATGGTCACAGGTGTCCGTACATTTGGCGAGTGATGCGGTCCCGTCGGCATCCTCGCTGGAGCCGTCGTCGCCGCCACTGCTACTGCAGGCCAAGATAACAAAAGCGGAAAATAAGGCATACTGTCTAAGGAACTTTGGCATTTGCGCCATTTTCTCCAAAAACGGCCCCATTGACAAGCGTTTTTTTCAGGTTTTTTTAACGAACTGTTTTTAAAGAATTTTTCTTGCCCGTAACTCTTTCATTTGATACACGAAACTCCTTTGTTCGACCAAGGAGGAACCATGACCAAGGAGCTTTACGAACTCGGCGAAATTCCGCCTTTGGGGGAAGTGCCCAAAAAAATGATCGCACAGGTGGTCCGCCCTGACCGCTTTGGCCCACCCACCAGATGGAACAGGTGGATATCCCCGAAATCCGGCCGGATGAATGCCTTGTCTATGTGATGTCGGCGGGGGTCAACTACAACAACGTGTGGGCCGCGCTCGGTATCCCCATTGATGTCACCAAATCGCGCCCGAAAGATCCTTTCTTCCCTGACACGACCGGTTTTCATGTCGGCGGGAGTGACGCCTCCGGCATCGTCTGGAAAGTTGGCAGTGCCGTAAAAAATCTTAAAGTGGGGGACGAGGTGGTGGTTCATTGCGGCATGTGGAGCCAGAACGACCCCTACCTCAAAACAAACCAGCCGCAAAGCGGCGTTGAGGGGGAGGCTCCGCCGGCTTTGCCGGTGGAGGGGGCGACGCGAGCCCCCATGATAGACCCAATGTATTCCCTAAGCTTTCGCATTTGGGGTTATGAAACCAACTGGGGGAGCTTTGCCCAATTTACGCGCGTTCAGGCGCATCAGTGTCTCCCCAAACCGAAGAATCTCACATGGGAAGCGGCTTCGGCCTACATGCTGGTCGGCGCCACCGCTTACCGGATGCTTCACGGCTGGCCGGAACATTCCGTCAAATCGGGCGATGTCGTCCTTATCTGGGGGGGAACCGGCGGACTCGGTTCGATGGGGATTCAGATTGTAAAGGCGGCCGGAGGGATTCCGGTGGCGGTGGTCGGCGGCGATGACAAGATTGAATATTGCAAAAAGCTGGGGGCCAAGGGGGCCATCAACCGGAAAAAATTCAACCACTGGGGAATGCTCCCGCATTGGAAAGACACCGAGGGTTACAACAAATGGCTCTCCGGCGCGCGCGAATTCGGCAAGGCCCTTTGGGAGATTGTAGGCGAACGGAAAAGCCCACGCATCGTCTTTGAGCATCCCGGCGAAGACACCGTGCCGACTTCGGCCTTTGTCTGCGACACCGGTGGGATGATCGTCATCTGCGCCGGCACCAGCGGCTATAACGCCACGATCGATCTGCGCTACCACTGGATGCGCCAGAAGCGCTTCCAGGGTTCGCACTTTGCCAATGACGGGCAGGCGAAGGGATTAAACGATCTTGTCATCGACGGAAAAGTGGACCCCTGCCTGGGCGAGGTGTTCGATTTCAGCGATACCGGCAAGTGCCACCAGTTGATGTACGAAAACCGCCACGCCGCCGGCAACATGGCCATTCTGGTGAATGCGAAAAAGAAGGGGATAAAGAATCTGGAAGAGGCGCGGAAGGGATAAAGGCAAGCGAACAATCTGGCTTTTTGACTCCGCAAAGTCTTCGACTTTGCTACGCAGGCAAGCTAAGCTTGCCTTTGTGGGCCAGTTGTGAGCGCGGGGTTTGGTCCGCCACAAAGTTTGGCGGACGAAATACATCAACGCGAATAGCAACGAACGGGCCGAAAGGGCCCCAAGTTAAAATCGTACGCGCAGGTAGGTGCCGAGCGAGCCTGCGCCGAAGTTGATATAGAAATCCAGGCTGGCCTGCACGCCAAAATCGATACTCGCCGGGTATTTATAGTCCCAGTAATAGAGGCTCAAGAGCGAGATGTCCAAAAAACCGCCGCCGCCGATGTATGGTTTAAAAGGGACGTTGTTGCCGGCGAGAAACGTTGCGGAAATTCTCCCTCCCAGGCGGATCGCCTCCACCACCCCCACACGTCCCCTGAAAAACTCCCCGCCGTCGTCATGGTCCCACGTCCCGATCGAGACGGAAAGCGGCAGATCGAACTTGTAAATAAAGATCCCTTCTTTTTTCTTTTCGAGGGCGAGATAATCCCCCGGCGTCAGGCCTTCGATCTGGCTGGCAAGCAGGGCGATTAAGAGGGCAAACAGGCCGCCAAACTTTTCTCCGAGATAATCGTCGATCCATTCCTGGTACTCATTCAAATATTCATCCATCGCCTCCGGATCGGTTCCCCCGTCCCACTGGGGGATATCCGTCCCGGCATCCGACGAGAGGTTGTCTCCCTCCGCCTCGGCCGCTGTATTGAGGCCGTTAATAAAGTCCTCCCTGTCCACGGCAAGCTCATAGTGAAAGATATCCGCTTTCACCACATCGAAATGAAATCCTATTTTAAACTCGACGGCCGGGAGACGGATAAAACCGTCCCCCCCATGAATGGGCAATTCGGTCCGTTGCAAATAATGGTAATCACCGGCAATCGGTTTGAGAAACGATTTGCCGCTGACGATTCCGCTTCCGGCCATGATTACCTTTCCGTCTTTTTCGTAGACATCGGTGACATGAACCCCATTGGGAAAACCGTAAAGGAACTCCCGCGGTTCCAAAGAAAAACTGAAGCCATGATCGGGATTGAGATTGTTTTTCCGGATATCCCAGTTTTCCGGAGGATTGGGCGGCGTATCATAACGGGAACGGGCGGCCGATTCCAAAGGGGATGGACTTGGCGTCGTCTGTGGGGCGTCTGGAGGGACCTCAACCGGTGTGGCGGGCATCACCGCATATTCCCGACATTCAGACCAGGTATGACCCACTCGTGATGCCATGATACCTCGGACATCTACTAAGGCCCAAAAGGGGGGTCAAGGTCTATCCATTCTTTAATGCTTTTCGCATGATTTTTCCGTTATTGGTTTTTGGCAGGGTTCACTTTTTCTTCCTTTTGACAACCTTCAAAAGTTTTTCCAGATCCCGTTTGTCTTTCGGCCGGCCGGCCTTTCTTTTCGCGCGGATCACGTCTTTCAGATTGAGGAGATAAATCCGTTCCCTGCCGTAATGGTACGTTTTTTTGTTTTTCCACGCCTCCTTAAAAGAGACCCCTTCGATGTCGGTGAGAACGTCAACCCGATTGGGTTCGACCCCTATCTGGTAAACCGTTTTC
>JACPFC010000083.1 GCA_016183175.1 Deltaproteobacteria bacterium | reverse complement strand
CCGAGAAAGGATCGACGACATTCCCCGATTGGCGAAATATTTTATTCAAAAAACCCTGCCGCAGACACAAAAACGGCTCTCGGCGGAAGCCTTGTGGAAACTGATGGAGCATCCTTGGCCCGGCAATGTGAGAGAACTGAAGAACGTGATCCTCCGAAGCCTGTTTCTTTCCAAGGGACCAGTCATCGAAGCGGGGCATATCGAGTTTTTGAGAATCGCCCCCGGAAGAGAGGCGCTGTTTCAGATGAAGAGCGTTGAAAGAGAAAAAATCGAGCTGGCATTGCGAACGACACAAGGGAACAAGGCGAGGGCGGCCGATCTTTTGGGGATGGCCCGTTCGACGATTTTCAAGAAGATAAGAAACTACGGGATTTGGAGGGTAACGCATTAATCCGATAGTTGGGAAAAGGGGGAGTTACCCCGGTTTTTCGGGAAACAATTTGGCGAGATGGCAGAGCAGATCGAGGACGCTCACCACCCCCGGTTTTTTGTTCTTTCGGATGATCGGAATATGCCGGCACCGGTGCACCGACATCTGATGGAGGGCGTAGGCCAGCGTGTCGTCTTCGTCCAAAGTCTCCACGTTCGCCGTCATCGCCTGCGCGACGGTCGCTTTGGAAAGATCGCCGCTTTTTCCCATGACGCGAAGAAGGATGTCGCGTTCGGTTAAAATCCCCTTCAATTCCCCCTCACTCCCCTCCACGAGGACGCATCCTGTTTTGGACTGGTTCATCCGTTCCACCGCATCCGGAATGGAGGTTGTCTCTTTAACGCAGACCGCCTCATGCGGCGGCACTTTGGCGATGGGGTCGCTCATGAGCACCTTTTGGATTCGCGCCCGGGGGACCGAAATCCCGTCGCGCGAGGCCAGATCCTGCAGGCAATTTTCACAGGCATCGGTGCCCGCGATATTATCGTAACCGCAATAAGGGCATTTCATAATACTTGGGGCCCTTTCGGCCCGTTTGTTGCTACTCGCGTTGTTGGATTTCGGGCCTCAAACCCGCCTGCCAATCCGGCGGGCAGGTGGCCCCAAACCCCGCGTTCGCAACCGGCAAAGCCGGATTGCTCACTTAATTCACCCTCCATGTCTCCGGCCCGTGCAACAATTTTTTGATATCCCCCGGCGTCTTCTCCACGGCCGTTTTGACCTGTTGACAAAGCATCTGCTCATAGGTCGGTTTGGAAACGGCGCGGAAGACCCCCAGGGGGACCGGAAAATCCGGCGCCTCGAACCGGCTCAAGACAAAGGCATAGGAGGGGTCCGGATCCGTTTCGTCATGGACCAGAAGATCTTTTTCGGCGACGCCGTTTTCGCCGATGGTCACGATTTCCGGTTTCAGCCCTTTCAGGCGGATCCCCCTGTTTTGTTCCTTTCCGAATATGAGCGGTTTCCCCTGCTCGAGAATGACCGCGTTGTCGTCGCGCGTTGTCCGGTCGGTCACAAACTTGAAGGCATCGTCGTTGTAGATGATGCAGTTCTGAAAAATCTCGACAAAGGCGCTCCCCTTGTGAAGGGATGCCCGGGTCAGCACCTGCTTCATGTGATTGGGGTTGGTGTCCACCGTTCGTGCCGCAAAGGTTGCCCCGGCGCCCAGCGCCAGCGAGATCGGGTTCATGGGATAATCCACCGATCCGAAAGGGGTCGATTTGGTTTTTTTGCCCAATTCGGAAGTCGGCGAATACTGCCCCTTGGTGAGGCCGTAGATCCGGTTGTTGAAGAGAAGGATTTTGATGTCCACGTTCCGGCGAAGGGCATGAATCAGGTGATTGCCCCCGATGGAGAGGGCGTCGCCGTCGCCGGTGATCACCCACACATGGAGGCCGGGATTGGCCGCCTTGATGCCGGTGGCGATGGCCGGCGCGCGGCCGTGGATGGTATGGAGGCCGTAGGTGTTGACATAATAAGGGAGTCGGCTGGAACAACCGATGCCGGAGACAAAAACATATTTTTCGCGCGGGACCCCCAGCTCGGGCAGTACGCGCTGAACGGTGGCGAGAATGGCGTAGTCGCCGCAACCGGGACACCAGCGGACGTCCTGATCCGAAACAAAATCTTTCCTTGTTAATGAGGGCGCTCCGCTTAACTGCGCAGGGCCGCCTGTCGGTTCGACCATGATGAAACTCCCGTCTTTTTGATGATTTCCTTCACGCCGTCCACGATCTCCTGAACTTTAAACGGCTGGGCCTGAACCTTGCAGATTGACCGGACATCCAGCAGATATCGGGCGCGAAGGAGCAAGGCCAGTTGTCCCATGTTCAACTCGGGGACAATGACGGTTTCAAAACGCTCCAGAATCTCTCCCAGATTGGGAGGGAACGGGTTCAGGTAACGCAGGTGAATGCTCGAGATGGAAAAACCCTCCTTCTGAAGCTGTTCCGTCGCCTGCGTGATGGCCCCGAAAGTTCCCCCCCATCCCGCCAGAAGAACATTTCCCGATTCCTTTCCGAAAACTTCCAGAGGGGGAATATCCCGGCCAATCCGGGCGATCTTTTCGGCGCGCAGTTTGACCATCCGCTCGTGATTGAGCGGATCATAGCTGACGTTGCCGGTAAGCTCCTGTTTTTCGAGGCCGCCGAGGCGGTGTTCCAGGCCCGGTGTGCCCGGAAGGGCCCAGGGACGGGCCAGCGTTTTTTCATCGCGCGCGTAGGGGAGAAAGGGGCCGGTTTCTGCTGTTGGATGCTCGACGGGGATGGTTTTGAATTTTTCAAAATCGGGAATTTTCCACGGCTCGGCGCCGTTGGCCAGATAACCGTCGGAGAGAAAAATGACCGGCGTCATGGAACGGACGGCAATCCGCACCGATTCGATAGCCATGGTAAAACAGTCGCCGGGGGTTGCGGGGGCCACGACCGCCAGCGGGCTTTCCCCGTGGCGTCCATAGATGGCCTGGAGCAGGTCGGCCTGTTCGGTTTTTGTGGGGAGCCCCGTGGAAGGGCCGCCCCGCTGAACGTTGATGATCACCAGCGGCAGTTCCATCATGATGGCAAGGCTGATCGACTCGCTTTTAAGGGCCAGCCCCGGCCCGCTGGTGCCGGTCAACCCGATGGAACCGGCAAAGGAGGCGCCGATGGCCATGCCGATGGCGGCGATTTCGTCCTCCGCCTGACAGGTTTTGACGCCGAAACCCTTGTGCCTCGAAAGCTCGTGCAATATGTCGGAGGCGGGGGTGATGGGGTAGCTCGCGTAGAGGAGCTCTTTTCCCGTCAGACGCGATCCGGCGATGAAACCGATGGCGGTCGCCTCATTTCCGGTGATGTTGCGGTAGGCGCCGGGGGCAAGGCTTGCCTTCGGCACGCGGTAGTGCTTTTTGAAAATTTCCGTTGTCTCCCCGAAGTTGTAACCCCCCTTGAGGGCCATTTTGTTGGCCTCGGCCAGTTCGGGCTTTGCCTTGAATTTTTCCCCGATCCACTGAATGGTCGCCTCCATGGGGCGCTCGTAGAGCCAGAACATCAACCCCAGGGCAAAAAAGTTTTTGCATCGCTCCTTGTCTTTTTTCTGGAGGGGGGATCCTTCCAGCGCCTTGTTGTTTACGAGGGTGATCGGGATGTCGTAGGTCTCGTATTTTTTCAGACTGCCGTCTTCCATGGGGTTTGAAGTGTAGCCGGCATATTTGAGATTTTCGGGGGTGAAGGAGTCGGCGTTGAGAATAAGCGTTCCCCCTTCCCGCAGATCCTTCAGATTGGTCTTGAGCGCCGCCGGATTCATGGCGACCAGCACGTCGGGGGCATCGCCCGGGGTGCGGATATCCCGCGACGAGAAGTTGATCTGGTAAGATGAAACCCCCGCCAGGCTCCCGGCCGGGGCGCGGATTTCCGCGGGAAAGTCGGGGAGGGTGGAGAGGTCGTTCCCCAGGATGGCGGTGGAATGGGTGAACTGGGTTCCCGTCAACTGCATTCCGTCGCCGGAATCGCCGGCAAAACGGATGACGACATCTTCTTTTTCTTCAATCTCTTTGTGATGCACCGGCACGCTCGGGTCGTTAGACATTTAAATTTGGGGCCCTTTCGGCCCGGTTGATGCTACTCGCGTCATGGGTTTCGCCCGCCAATACTTCGTGGCGGGCCAAACCCCGCGCCTCGCATCCGCCTCAGGCGGAATGCTCGGCTTAATTTCCTACGCTCCTTCCGGGGCGGTGCTTATCTGATGCGGATCGGGAGGGAGGTTGTAGACCTCGTACGGAAAATGTTCCGCCAGATAGTCCACGATATCCCTCACCGAAACCATCCCGGCAACCGCCCCGTCGGCCGAAACAATCGGCAGATGGCGGTGCTGTTTGCCGCTCATCAGCGAGATCGCCTCCGCAATCGACGAATCATTCCGGAGACAATCGGGGCTCCGGGTCATTACCTCGCCGATGGCCGTCTTTTTTAAATTCAGCCCCTTCGAGAGGACACGAGTCAGCAGATCGCGCTCCGTAAAAATACCTGCGAGCTTTTCTTTTTCCACGACAACGGCGGACCCTCTTTTTTTGTCCTGCATGAGGCCAATCACCTGGGAGAGAAGGGTCTCTTTTCCCACGCAGATGGGGGGTCTCGATCTAACTGATTGAATTTTATCCGTTTTCAGTGTTTTTATCAATCGGGCCGTCATTATTTTTCCTTTTCTTTCGACAGGCGCTTAAATTTCCTAAATTTTACGCATAATGTCAATGGGCGGTGGACTTGGTTTGGCCTTGTAGGGTACTTTTGGCTTTCTATGCGATCTCTTTTTTGTTTGGGTATGATCTTTATCAGCCAGGGACTTGCCTTCTCGGCCGAAGCAGGGGAGGGGCGCAGAGTGGACGTCCTCGGACGTGACGGTTTTTTGAGGCTCTATCACAGCCACTCGCATGAATTTCTCGAAACGGCCTACGAGCGGGATGGAACGCCTGATCCCGGCGCGCTCAAAAAAATCAACCGTTTTATGCGGTCGCGCGATTCGGGGAAACAGATCGAAATGGACATTAATCTGATCCGCCTCCTCGATCATCTTCAGGATCATTTCGGCGCCGACACGGTGGAGGTGATCTGCGGCTACCGGAGCCCCGAGTTCAACCGCGCCCTTAAGAAAGCGGGAAAAGGGGTGGCCGAGCAATCTAACCACATGAAGGGGATCGCGGCCGATATCCATCTGGACGAAATTTCCGAAAAGAAGGTTTCCGCCTACGCCCGCCGTCTTGGGCTGGGAGGCGTCGGTTACTATCCCGACCAGTTGATGGTCCATGTCGATCTCGGCCGGGTCCATTTCTGGCAGGAGGGGAATTTTTCGGAACGCACGGATATCGGCGTTTTTACCGATCTGCCCGTGACGCTGAAAACGGACAGGCTGTTTTATTTTTTGGGAGGGAAGATGAGGCTCGTTTTGTCGAATTCGCAAGAAGCGCCGTTGAATGCGGATTTGAATCTGGAGCGGTTTTTCAGGGGGAAATGGAATAACTCCCCCTCACCCCCTCTTAGTCTAAGAGGGGGCAGGGGAGAGTTAAAATTGCAGAAAATCCCCTACGGCAAATTTCGGTGGAAAATTTCAACCCGCGATGGCAGGGTGCAGTATTCCAACGAGTTTTATGTGAAGAAAAGATAGTTGGTGGATGGTGAATGGTGCCGTGCCTGCCGGCAGGCAGGGATGGTGAATGGAAAAAGACGATGATTTCTCTGACTTTTGAAAAATTTCAGGAACTGGCCGGGAAGGGAAATTTGATCCCTCTCTGGCAGGAGATTCCCGCCGACCTCGAAACGCCGGTTTCGGCCTTTTTAAAAATCCGGACGGGAAAAAACGATTTTCTTCTGGAAAGCGTCGTCGGCGGCGAAAAATGGGGGCGATACAGTTTTTTGGGAACCGAACCGCGGGCGATCTTCAAAAGCCGGGGTTTTGACGTGGAAATTATGGAAGGGCACAAACGCTCCCAGTTCCGCGTCGATGAAAATCCGCTGAACGCCCTCAAGGAATTCATGGCCCGTTTTCAGCCGGTGGTACTACCCGATCTTCCCCGTTTTTTCGGCGGCGCCGTGGGTTATTTGGGCTACGACATGGTCCGCTATTTCGAGCGCCTCCCCCAAACGGCCGTGGACGAACTGCGGCTCTTCGACGCCTGTTTTCTTTTGACCGATACGGTGGTGATTTTCGACAACTTCCGGCAGTCGATCAAGGTGGTGGCCAATGTTTTTGTCGATCCCGAAAAACCGGTAGAGGCTCTCTATGAGGAGGGGCTCCACCGGATTGAAAAAGTGGTGAAGAAGCTTCAAAAACCGCTCGGGACAATGTCCCTTGGGACGATGCCTCTTCCTCTTCCCCCGGAATCCCGCGCGCAACAGCGGGGGGAGGGGGAAAAGAAATTGACGGCGTCCCATACGGAAGAGGAGTATTGCGCCTTGGTCGAGAGGGCCAAACGGTATATCGAGGCGGGGGATATTTTTCAGGTGGTTCTTTCCACCCGCTTCGAGGGGAAAACGGCCGTTTCCCCCTTTGAGCTCTATCGCGCCATCCGCCGGGTGAATCCGTCGCCGTACCTCTATTTTTTGCAGTACGAGGATATGGCGATCGTCGGCGCCTCGCCGGAGGTGATGGTGCGGCTGGAGGACAAAAAGGTGGAACTCCGGCCGATTGCCGGAACCCGGCGGCGCGGACGGGACGCCTCGGAGGATTTTCGGCTCCAGCAGGAATTGAAGCAGGATCCCAAGGAAAGGGCCGAACACATCATGCTGGTCGATCTGGGCCGGAACGACCTGGGGCGGATCTGCGAAACCGGGACGGTCGCCGTGAATGAGATGGAGGGGCTGGAAATGTACTCGCATGTGATGCATCTGGTCTCGCATGTCTCCGGCGTCTTGAAGCCGGGATGCGACGCCTTCGATGTGATCCGCGCCGCCTTTCCGGCCGGCACGCTGACCGGGGCGCCGAAAATCCGGGCAATGGAGATTATCGAGGAGCTGGAGGGGAAGAAGCGCGGAATCTACGGCGGCTGTGTCGGCTACATCGGCTTTTCCGGAAACCTCGATACCGCCATCACCATCCGCACCGCGTTGTTCAAGGACGGCAAGGTTTATATCCAGGCGGGGGCGGGGATTGTTTACAATTCGGTGCCGGAGCGGGAATATCAGGAATGCCGGAGCAAGGCGGAGGCGATGCTTGAGGCGTTGAAGAGCTTATGATTTTAATCATCGACAACTACGACTCGTTTACCTACAACCTCGTTCAATACATCGGGGAGCTTTTGCAAAAACAGGGAAAGGATCCGGAGAAGGAGCTTTCTGTGCGCCGGAACGACCGGATCGGCCTGGACGAAATCGCCTTGCTGGCCCCGGAAAAAATCGTCATCTCCCCCGGCCCCTGCACTCCCAACGAGGCCGGCGTCTCGGTGCCGCTTGTCTCCCGGTTTGCGGGAACGATTCCCATTCTGGGGGTCTGCCTCGGCCATCAGGCCATCGGCGCCGCCTTCGGCGGCAAAATCGTCCGGGCCAAAAAAATCATGCACGGAAAAACCTCGTCTGTCCATCACGACCAGAAGACGATCTTCAAGGGGATCAAGAATCCCTTTACCGCCACCCGCTATCATTCGCTGGTCATCGAGCGGGAAAGCTGTCCCGGTGTTTTGGAGATATCGGCCTGGACCGGCGACGGGGAAATCATGGGGGTAAGGCACAAGGAATTCCGCGTGGAAGGGGTTCAGTTTCATCCCGAGTCGATTCTGACGACGGCGGGAAAAAAGATTTTGGAGAATTTTTTAGAGATGTAGGGGCAACCCTATGTGGTTGCCCTGCTCGGAGGGCGGTCCGCCTGAGGCGGAGGCCGCCCCTACGGTGCCGTATGTCAAATTTTTACGCCATCATCCCCGCCGCCGGAATCGGCAAACGGTTCGGCGGGTCGGTTAAAAAGCAGTTTTTGGGTTTGGGCGGCCGGTCGCTTCTTGAATGGTCGGTGGGGGCCTTTTTGAAGACAAAACGGTTCCAGCGGATTGTCGTCTGTCTGCCTGTCGATGAGCTGGTCTCCATCTCGGGCAAAACGGATTCGCCGGAGGTGATCTATGTCGCGGGAGGGATAACAAGGGCCCAGTCGGTCAAAAAGGGCTTTGAGGTTCTCAAGGCCTCCGATGAAGATATGATTCTCGTTCACGACGCTGTTCGCCCCCTGGTTGGCGTGGACCTGATCTTAAGGGTGGCTGTTGCTACGAAAGAAAGGGGGCCGACAGTGCCGGTTACCCGTCTGAACGACACGATCAAGGAAATAAAAGAGGGGATTGTGTCGAAAACCATCGACCGCTCCTCCCTCTTTGCCGTGCAAACGCCGCAGGGTTTTCCGGCCGGGGTGTTAAAGAGGATTTATCAAAAACTCTCCAGGGACGACCCTTGCTGGACCGACGAGGCGATGATGGCGGAAGCGATTGGAGAGAAGGTTTATGCGGTGGAAGGGGAGAGGCGGAATATCAAGGTGACGACGACGGAGGACTTGAGGATAGCGGAATGTTTATGCGAATAGGAATCGGCTACGACGTTCACAAACTGGCTGAAGGGAGAAAACTGGTCATCGGCGGCGTCGAAATCCCGCATGAGAAGGGATTGTCCGGCCATTCGGACGCGGATGTTTTGCTTCATGCCGTCTGCGACGCCCTTTTGGGGGCGGCGGGGCTTGGAGATATCGGCCGACACTTTCCCGATACCGATCCGCGTTACCAGGGGATTGATTCGTTGAAATTGCTCGGCGAGGTCGCTGTCCTCTTGAGCGAAAAGGGGTACCGGCCGGCCAACATCGATTCGGTCATCATCACCGAGGCGCCAAAGATGGCCCCTTACCGGGAAAAGATGCGGCAAAATATCGCGACGGCGCTCGGCCTCGAGCCCGATTGCGTGAATGTGAAGGCGACGACGGAAGAGGGGATGGGTTTTACCGGGACCAAACAGGGAATTGCGGCGTGGGCGCTTGCTACTTTAGAGAGCTTAAGAGCTTAGGAACTTAAGAGCTTAGGAAATAAAAATCCTAGGCTCCCAGGCTCTTAAGCTCTTAAGCTCCCAAGCTCTTTTATGGTTTTGTCTATTTACAACACCCTGACCCGCCGTAAAGAATTATTCCAACCCCTCAATTCCCCCAAAGTCGGAATGTACGTTTGTGGCGTCACGGTTTACGACTACTGCCATTTGGGCCATGCGCGGGCGCTCGTCAATTTTGACGTCATTTATCGTTATCTGAAAAGGCGCGGGTTCGATGTCACCTATGTCCGCAACTATACCGATGTCGATGACAAGATCATCAAGCGCGCACAGGACGAGGGAATTGCGTGGAACGAGGTTTCGGAAAAATACATCCGCGCCTTCGATGAGGACATGGAGGCGCTTGGGCTCGAACCCCCGACCTTTCAGCCGAGGGCCACGGAGAATATCGATGAAATCCTGAAGATCGTCAAAGTCCTCGTCGAAAAAGGGTTTGCCTACAAGGCAGGGAGCGACATTTTTTACTCCGTCCGCAAAAAGGCCGACTACGGAAAACTCTCCGGCAAGAAGATCGACGAGCTCGAATCGGGGGCGCGGGTGGAAATTCACGAGGCCAAAAACGACCCCCTCGATTTTTCGCTCTGGAAAGCCTCCAAGCCGGGGGAGCCGCTCTGGGAATCGCCGTGGGGGCCGGGGCGCCCCGGCTGGCACATCGAGTGTTCGGCCATGAGCATGAAACACCTGGGAATCACCTTCGATATCCACGGCGGCGGGAGGGACCTCGCCTTTCCGCATCATGAAAACGAGATCGCCCAGAGCGAGGCCTACAGCGGAAGGCCGTTTGCCCGGACCTGGATCCACAACGGGTTCGTGAACATCAACGCCGAAAAGATGAGCAAGTCTCTTAGGAATTTTCTCACCGTCCGCGAGATTCTTAAAAGTTATCATCCGGAGGTTATTCGCTTGTTCATTCTCTCGTCGCACTATCGTTCGCCCATCGACTACACCGAAAAAAACATGCAGGACGCCCGCCAGTCGCTGAATCGCTGGTATTCGACAATGGCACGGATTCGGGAGCAGTGCGGAGGGAAAGAAAAGGGGAGAAAGAGCGCCGACGAAGCGGCCCTCGGGAATAAAATCTCGGCATTAAACGCCGATTTCGGGGCGGCGATGGACGACGATTTCAACACCGCCCGGGTTTGCGGCCTCCTTTTCGATCTCCTTCACGAATGGAACAAGACCCTCGATGAGGAAAAAGGGGTGTCTCTTTCTGTTGGTCGACTCTTTATGAAAACAGTGGAAGAGATCGGTGCGGTTCTGGGAATTTTTGGTTCGGATCCCGGTTTGTATTTGACGGTCAAGCAGGAGAGGGTGCAAAACAGCGCGGGTCTTTCAACCGAAGAGATCGAAAAGAAGATAGCAGAGCGTAACAGGGCCCGAACGGCCAAAGACTGGGCCAAGGCGGATCAAATCAGGAAGGAATTGGGGGAAAAGGGGATTGCCCTGAAGGACAATCCGGACGGGACGACAAATTGGACTTAAACCATTCAACCGTTTTTTTCAGGCCGTCAGGCAATGGGGTCAGGGGATGGTTTTGCAATATTCCCTTTTTAAGACAGCTTCTCATTTGCTCGCCCGCCTTGGGGGGGGTGTAAACGGGGGTCATGCTCGACCCGATTATTTGGACCAGTTGAGCGGTCAACGCGTTGAGGTCCGTCTCGATTTCTGTGCCGACATTATGGATTCCGGTTATTCCCGGCTTTAATGCTTCCAGGTTGCAGGCGACGACGTCATCGATGAAAACGTAGTCGCGGGTCTGAAGGCCGTTGCCGAAAATAACAGGCCGCTCGCCGTTTAACAGTTTGTGGATAAAGATGGCAATGACCCCCGCTTCTCCGTGAGGGTTCTGACGGGGACCATAAACGTTGGCGTATCTTAAGGCGACAAACGGCAAGTGATGGGTCCAGGAGTAATATTGAAGGTACTTTTCAACGGCTAATTTGACAATTCCATAAGGGCTTGCCGGATTGGCGGGGTGATTTTCAGAGGCCGGAAAGGAAGCCTGGTTCCCATAAATGGCCCCTCCGGTGGAAGCAAAGATGATTTTCTTGACCCGTGTCTTGAGGCAACACTCAAACAAATTCAAGGATCCAAGGATATTGATTGTCGCATCTTTGACCGGATCATGAACCGACTTCCGGATATCGATCTGCGCCGCATGATGGTTGACCACCTCCGGCCTGAATTTGCTTAAGACATCCGCAACTTCCGGGCTTTCAATCGGGAGCCGGAAAACCGGAACCCCGTCGGGGACGTTCTCTTCTTTTCCCGTGCTGAAATCGTCCAGAATGGCGATCCGGTGTCCCGCCGCGAGGTATCCCCGCGCGATATTCGAACCGATGAAGCCGGCCCCCCCCGTGATCAGGATTTTCATTCAGGACACCCTATTTTGTTATCCACTCGCCCTCTGGAAATTACAGGACGGTTGCTATTCCACCGAGACGGCCGACTTGAGCGGGAGGGAAACCACGTTTGTTACTGCGGCTTCATCGCGGGGGAGGTCGATGTGGTTAAAACCGGGGACCAGTTCTTTCATGGCGGTTAAAACCTGCACCTTGTTTTCGTGTCTGGCAAGCTCCAGGATGTCACCGATGGTTGAATCGAGCCTGTTCCAGTCGATGTAGGTTATTTTGCCGATGGTGATATTTTCGTACTGGGTTTTCTTTTCGGTCTCGTCGATCAGCAATTCTTCATAGAGTTTCTCGCCCGGCCGAAGCCCGATGAACTGGATATCGATATCCTTGTAAGGGGCCTTGCCGGCCAAAAAGATCAGATCTTCCGCCATCTCCTTGATCTTCACCGGTTTGCCCATGTTCAGGATGAAGATCTCGCCGCCGTGTCCGATGGAGGCCGCCTGCATCACCAGCTCCACCGCTTCCTGCGTCAACATGAAGTAGCGGGTCACGTTGGGATGGGTGACCGTGACGGGCCCCCCCTTTCGGATCTGATCGAGAAATTTGGGGATGACGCTTCCGGAGCTTCCCAAGACGTTGCCGAACCGGACCGCGACGAACTCGGTATGCGATTGAAGGTTGAGGTTTTGGATATACAGTTCGCAGATTCTCTTGGTTGCCCCCATGATACTGGTGGGGTGCACCGCCTTGTCGGTGGAGATAAGGACGAATTTTTCAACGCCATGACGGTCGGCCGCCTTGGCCACATTGATGGTTCCCCGAATGTTGTTGATGATTCCGGCAAATGGATTCGATTCCAAAAGGGGGACATGTTTGTAGGCCGCCGCGTGAAAAACGATGTCCGGTTTTTCCGCCTGAATAATCCTGTCGACCCGTTCTTCCAGGCAAAGATCCTGCAGAACAAACCTGAATTTGCAGTAGGCCTTCTTTTCGCGGATTTGCTCCCGCAACTCCTCCTCCAGTTTGTAGAGACCAAACTCCGAATTATCAATGGCCAAAAGTTTCTTGGGACGGAACCTCAATGCCTGCCGCATCAACTCCGAACCGATGGAGCCGCCGGCCCCGGTGATCAGTATCTTTTTGCGGCGCAAAAACCGGTCGATCTGTTTTTCGTCAAGATCCTTCGGGTCCCTCTTCAGAAGATCGGTGATGTCGATGTTTTTGATGCTGACGTTGGATCCCATCATGTCGCTGAAGGTGGGGGCGATCCGGCAGAAGACGTTGGCCGAGCGGCACTTTTTGAAGATATCCCGGAGCCAGTCGCTGGAGACACTGGAAATGGTGATGATCAATTCATCGACGCGGTATTTCTTCAGAATTTTTTCGAGGTCGCCATGGGCGCTTAAAATAGGGAGGTCGTGGACTTTTCGGCCGATCTTGCGGGGATCGTCGTCAATGAAGCCGACCGGTTCATATTCATTTTTCTGCTTCAACAGGTTTCGCACCACGGCATCCCCAAGATCGCCGGCCCCATAGAGGAGAACCCTCTTTCCAACCCCTTTTTCCTGCTGGGTATTCTCCGAATAGTATCGGGGAACGAAGCGGGAAGAACCGACCAGAAAAAGGGTGATGAGCCAGTCCATCATAAACAGCCCCATGGGCCATTTGTTCAGGGGATAGTTGATAATAAGGAAGGAAAAAAAACTGCCGAGAGTAACCGCCTTGCAGATGGTGATCCCGAAATGGAAACCGGCGTAGCGAAGGATGGCCCGATAAAGGCCGAAACGGTAGAAAAAAACAAATTTGACGGCAAACAGAACCGGGATGGAAATCTTTGAAGCCTGAATCAGTTCGTCCAGCGAAAGAGGACCCAGAAAGAACCAGCAGGAGACTGCCCACGAAAGAGTAACGATCAGAAAATCAACGATGAGGAGCAGATATCTCATTTTTTTGCGGTCAATGGACCGGTAACCGGGAAAGAACCCTATAATAACGGCTGAATAATTGGAAGTATTTTTTCCGGTCGCTGTTTTTTCAGATTCCTTCCACAATGTAGTTTGAGAGGGCTGGTGCAGAGGTCAACCCCGGCGATTCGATGCCCAGGACATGAATCCAGTTTTTTTTCCGAATGACCGTAAATTCAGGCATGGCCCTTCCATCGATAAACAATTTGGACCTGTTTCCGGAATAGGCCGGGGAAATTCCGGATGATCGAAATTCAGGCAGGTAATAGGCGATGGCGCTTTCAAACGGTCTTGCATCGGGCGAGGCGTGCAGGTAGTTGTCCTTTTTTTCGATAAAGAAGGCGTTCGGCCCGATCAACGTCTGGCCGTCGAGCGTCGGCGTAAGGTGAATCCCCAGGCCATGTGACTCCGTAACCGGGAGGTGATAAACGGGGCGGCCGATGACCTCTTTTGCGAGGATGTAGTAGTCGCCCCGACACGGCCGGATTTCATACCCCGACAAACCCGCCAACCGGGCCACCTCGTCGGAAAAAAGTCCCGCACAGTTAACGGCCAGGTCAAAGGGAATTTCACCGCGTGTTGTTTTCAGCGTCTGTCCGTTTGCTTCAAACACCCGGCAGTTGAGGATGACGACGACCCCTCTTTTTTCCAGATAATTGGCCAGAGTCTTGAGATACCCGGCGGCATCGACAATGCCGGTGGAAGGCACAAGGACGGCCGGCGTCTCACGCAGGCGGGGTTCCCGTCTTTTCACTTCGCCGGCCGGCAAAAGAAGCGGCTCGGGAATGGGGAGTTTCCGGATCCTCCCGTAAAAAGATTCCAGTTCTCCTTCTTGGCCGGGCCCTTCCGGCACGACCCATTTTCCGCACTGTTTATGGGGGACGTCCAGTTTTTTAAGCCATTCATACGTTAAACGATTTCCCTCAATGCAGACCTTTTCCTTGAAACTGCCGGGCTCGTAGAAAATCCCGGCATGAATGACCCCGCTGTTCCGGCCGCTGGCATGCCCCGCAAGATACGGTTCTTTTTCCAGAACATAAACCTCATGCCCCGCCTCCCGCAAGGCGTTCGCAACATGAAGGCCGACGATTCCGGCGCCAATGATGACGGCTTGTGGATGTGACGGCTTCGGGGGTGTTTTCATCAGTGGCTGACTCCAATACCGTAAGGAGCCTTGAATATTGTGATAAAAAGAATTTTCAGGTCAAAATAAAATGACCGCTTCTGTAAATATTCAGCATCAAGCTCGACCTTCTGGGAAATGGGCAGTTCATCCCGGCCGTTTATTTGCGCCCAGCCGGTTAAGCCGGGTACAAGCCGGTCAACTCCTGTTTCTTTTCTAAGGGCGATCAGATCGTGTTGGTTGAACAGGGCCGGTCTTGGCCCCACAAAAGTCATATCTCCTTTCAAAATGCTCCATAACTGGGGCAATTCATCCAGGCTTGTGCGCCGCAAAATATTGCCAACGGGCGTCAACCATTGTTCCGGATTTTTCATCATATGAGTGGCATTTGGGGGGTATCCACTCTCATGGTTCGAAACTTGGGCATCAGGAAAATTCGGTTAAAACGCCCGATCCGCTCGGACCAGTAGAGCGCCGGTCCTTTTGCAGTGAGTCGGATGGCGCATGCAATGATGAAAGACGGCAACAAGAAGACGGCTGATAAAAAAAGGGCCAAAACAATGTCGAAGAGTCTCTTCATGCCGTTCTCATCGCTCAAATTTTCTTTACCCGGTTTTGCGCTTCGTAGAGGCGCTGTTGCTCGGAGACAATGCGAAGGGGCAGTTCCCGGGACTCGTCCGTTCATTGTTCTGTGACTTCGACGCGCGTGAATAACCTTAAAAAGATCTTGAATTTGGCGTCACCGCTCATTAACCGATGATAATAATATAAGAGCACAGCAAATCTGTAATCTTCGTAGGCCCCGTTATAAGTTCGTATGACCGCTTGGGGCCTCTTGAGATCGTTCCATGGATCGCCGGTGGAATTTTCAGAAAATCCTCGTAGATAGAAAACATTCCGATTTTTTCCCCCCCAGATTTTGTTGAAAAGTCCGATCCATTCGGTCACGGCGTCATATTCCTTGCCGATTGGGTATTCGTCAACGATAATATAAGTCGAATATTGGCCTGCCTCCGGATTGGCGGTCAAATGCTCCATGATGGAACGCGTTTTTATCCATCGAGCCTGCCATATCAGATAATTACCGCTGGAGCTGATGATAAATCCCCCCAAAAGTGCTGTCAGTAAGATCCATCGCGCTTGATGCCAATTCTTTTGAGAAAAAAACCGCGAAAAGGCTACACATAAAATTGCAACCGGCAAGGGAGTCAGAAGGGCATGTCTTGTTTCATGTTCGTCTTCGATTGGGGATTTCCCAACGACTGCATAGGAGAAGAGGGCCATTCCCAATAGGGTGAGGCCAAAAAGAGTCAGTAATCGTATTGGGGATATTTTGTAATATATCTCGGAAACGTTGGAGCGCGAGCTACAATACTTCTTCATGAACAGGAAGAGGCACAGTATCAAAATGAGACTCCAGACGGGGTTCTGCAAGACACCGAGGAGAGCGCCATCTAATCCTTGGAATAGAGTGTAATGAATGTGCTTTAGGAAATTTTTAGAAAATGAGATGGGGTCCCACAGGAGGCGATTATAAGAGGAATGAGCTTGGTCGAGCTGATAAAAAGTGATCTTCACGGTCCAAAAAACAAAGGGCAAAAAGATGTAATCTAGCTTTGACCTCAAAAAAAGGATGATGGAACCAAAATTTAGAGATGGAGTTCCGGCCTTTTCCCTTTCGAGTAAAAACCAATAGAGGAGAAAACCGAAGTAAAAAGAGAGAAACGAATTGGTGTTGAAAGAAAGATAAAAGAGGACGAGAGATAAACTTCTATACAAGACTTTGAGTGAACGATTAACAGTGTTTGGGAGTTTAATGATGGAGACAAAGCAGGCTAAAAAAAACAGGAAATAACAGGCCGAATGAGATACAAGCAGGATGGAGGCCGGCCATGTTTTGATCCCAGGATAGGACGCAAAAAGAAGTGCAATCCATAACGCCTCAAAGGACGTTATGGCTTTGGAGTCAAGGGCCAGGAGGAAAACGCAGAGAGTGGCCCCGCTGAGGTTTGCAAAGATGACGAACTTGTAGATAAAAAGAGAGTCTGAGATGCTGTCTATCAACGCCATCAGGTAGGGCATAAAAATGTTACCCCACACCCTGGTGTTATGGTAGAGGACGTGCCATCCCTGATCTTTCAAGCGCAAAATAGTCCAATCTTCCCAATAACAACCATCGTTGATGAGCAAAAGGCCGTGTGACATGAGGAGCACCAAACTAATCAACGCAATTTCAGTCTTGTAATTTCTTAAAGTCACAAATTTTCTTTCGATAGGAATAGTCGCATACTTCAGGTTCTCCAAAGATGCGCCGGAGCGCTGCTACAACCCGAGCATAAAGGATAAAAAGGCCGAAGCTTCGACCCAAATGGTAGGCATCACCGTTTCGTACGAGTTCCCCCGAAGACATAAGCCTGGCAAGTCTCGTTTGAAGCAAGATCTGAGCGTTATATCGTTCCAAGAGCTCATTGAGTGAAATCCCTTGATCGTCTCCCGCGGCTATTTCTCGAAGGAGTCTTATTCTTAAGGATGATTCGTACATACCATAGGTTGCACCAGCGTAGACAAAAGTCAATATTACAAAAATAAAAAATGAACAAATCAGAGAAAGAAGTAAACCGCTCGTTGAATAGCCCATCTTTAGATGGATTTCCGGAATGAAAATGAAACTGACGTTGACGGCAATGTTGACTCCTCCAATTATCCAAAACAAGCGTTCGAGCCATTTGAGAATACTTTTTTGGCTGACAAACCGAAAAACGGTAATGTGGATCAACACAAACAAAAAGAAACTTGAGAAAGTGTTTATCAAAACAAACTGGTCTATCCAACTCGTTTGTATGCCCATTTCAACCGCCAATATTCAGATTTAGGAGCTTTTGGTAATTCTGTGTAATACGGACAATCAGTTTTCCCCGTGGCAACAGATAATATTTGCCTTTCCTGAAAGAGACGCATCTCGAAATAAGAAGATCTATTAATCGCGGAGTGATCAACTTTTCATCAGGCCATTCTTGAATGAGTTGTTTGTGAATCAGATTTTTTCTCGACCGGAAAGATAATAAAATGGCAAGAGAGGGGCTTTGATGTACGGTGTTGAGGTGCGTCAAAAAATAAAATGGAACCAGCGAAAGATAGATTAAAATCGATGTTAGGACGAGAGGCATATTCCAAAGAGTTAAATGATGATCGTGTGTTGTCAAAAACCTATCAGTCAAGATAAGGAAAATAATAAAAATAGCAAGCCAGAATAAGGCGATGAGTGAAATCAGAGTGGCGTCTACCTTTCTATTCTTCCGGAATTTGCAGAAGAGAAAATGTGTCGCGATCATAAGAATGAAGAAGATAAGACTTAGGAGCAGGAATTTCATCTTTTTCCCCACTCCGCGAGCGGGTTGTTAGGAAAAGAAATCTTTGATCGCATCGACAATCCTTTTCTGTTCTTCGCGTTGCAGGTCGGGATACAGGGGCAAACGGAGAAGGGTCTCGCCGGCTTCGACGGTCACGGGAAGCGGGCGTTGACTCGTGGAGAATTTTTCCGCCGCCGGCGCGTTATGCAGGGGGTGGAAGTGGAAGGTCGCCTCGATCCCCCGTTCCCGAAGGAAATCCATCAAACGATCCCGAATCCCTTTGCTCTCGAGCAACACAAAAAAAAGATGATAATTAGACCGGCATTTTTCAGGGATGACGGGAAGGCGGAGATGGCGCCCATTCAAGGATTCAAACTCCGATCGGTAATAATCGAATCTCTCTTTTCTGGACTGGGTGATCTGATCGAGTTCCAGAAGCTGGGCGTACAGGAATGAGGCCAGCAGATCCCCCAGCAGGTAACTCGATCCTCGGTCGAGCCACACATACTTGCTGGTTTCGTTCCTTAAAAAAGCGGTGCGGTTCGTTCCTTTTTCACGGTGGATTTCGACGGCCTTCACATAAGCCGGGTTGGAGACGATGATCGCTCCTCCCTCGCCGCAGGTGATGTTTTTGGTCTGATGAAAACTGAGGATCCCCAAATCCCCCAAAGACCCCAACGGCTTACCCTCGTAAGAGGCCATGATCCCCTGGGCGGCGTCCTCGATGACCTTAAGCCCGTATTTTGTCGCCGTCTCCAGAATGGGGCCCATTTCACAGCCAACGCCGGCATAGTGAACCGGGATGACGGCCCGTGTCTTCCGGGTGATCGATTCCTCGATCAAGGTCTCGTCGATGTTCAACGTGTCCCGGCGGATATCGACGAAAACGGGTTTGAGCCCCACGTTGACAACGGCATTGGCGGTGGAGGAAAAAGTGAAGGAGGGCAGAATCACTTCGCTCCCCGGTTCCAAATTCAAGGCCATCACGGCAAGCTCCAGGGCATGGGTTCCCGATGACGTGAGATAGACCGGTTTACCGGCCAGCCGGCTCAAGAGTTGAGTGGAGCGTCGTGAAAAGGGGCCGTCTCCGGCCCACTCGCGTCCGGTTACGGCCTCTTTGAGATAGATTTCCTCCTTGCCGGTCAGATAGGGTTTGCAAAAAGGGATGAGGGGTTCCATCAGACGCCGGGATTTGCCTTTCTTTTTTTATCGTGCCGGGATTTGCCTTTCTTTTTTTATCGTACCAATTCACGACCCTGATGATCTGATCGGGGGTCCCCACATCGCAATAAAAACCGTCCAGAATCCGGTAGTCGACCCTGGAATCCCGCAAGTAGGATTTGATCAGGTCGATGACCTCGGTCTCGCCGCGGGCCGACGGGCGCAAACTCTTTGCCCTTTCAAAGACGGTTTCATCGAAAAAATAAGCCCCGATGACCGCCAGATTGCCTTTGGGCTCTTTGGGTTTTTCCTCCAGGGAGACGATCGTTCCCTCGTTGATTTCCGCGATGCCGAAACGGGTCGGGTCGGGGATGGAAGTGAGAAAAATCCGGCACCCGTGGCCGCTCTCCGCGAATTTGTCCCAATCCCGTTTGAAATTGTAATCGATGACATTGTCTCCCAGATGCAGAAATATCTTGTGGCCGGCGTTGTAGGTTTCGGTTGCAAGGAGGGCTGAAGGGATTCCATCGGGCTGATATTGGAAACGGTAGTCGATTTCCTCGAAACCCCATTCCTTTCCATCCCCGAAATAATTGACCAGCTGGCCGGCGTAATTGGCTCCGGTCACAAATGAGCACCGCTTGAGGCCCGTCTCCACCATCTTTTCGGCGGTCAGGTCGGCGATCGTCTTGTCCCCGATAAGGATCAGGTGCTTGTTGGCGACCCGCCGCGTGTAGCGTCCCAGCCGGGTTCCGTTTCCCCCGAAAAGACAGACCCCTCTCATTGCTTGTCCTCCCTGTTCGATGCAACGAACTCAAAAACAGCGGGAATGTAAAAGGTAAGATAATACCTTCTTAAGCGGCCCAAAAAGCGCCCCAGATTCAGAAACCCGAGGACGCAGGCCAGTTTTTCAAGCGAGACGGCCTGGACGTCGCGCCTTGATTCCAACAAATGGAGACTGGTTCGTTTTAACAGCTCCAGGATATTTGGACGGGTATAAAGGACTTGGACCCCCGGTTTGTAAACCCAAAGCCTTTTTCCCAGGAGTCTGGAGGAAAGGGTGTCGAGGAGGGGCACATTAAAGATGAAAAGACCGCCCGGTTTCAAGAGGCGCCCGATTTTGACGAACACCTTGACGGGGTCCGAAAGACAAAGCAGGGAGCCTTGAAGAAAAACAACATCATGAACCGATTCGGGCAAGGCCATTTCCTCCACGAGGCCGACCTTGATGTCCAAATCATACGTGCGTCGGCCGTATTCCGCGAAAACAGCCGAGGCATCCACTCCCAAAACCTGATGTCCACGATCCCGGGCGGCTTTGAGGAGAGACCCCGTGGCGCACCCAACTTCCAGGATATTCAGGGCTTTCCGGCCGCATTTTTTTTCGACTTTTTTTATCTTTTTTCTGCCGGTGGCCAAACGGGCCCGCTCACTTTCGAAATAGTCGTAATAACCGAGGGGGTGCGCCGACTTTCCCCCCTGAATGTATTCGGGGGCGCTGAAAAGGCTTGAGATCGACCGGTTGTCGAGCCTTGGATTTTGATAAACCAGTCCGTCATGGACGCATCGGACCCAGCTTACCGCTCCCTGCGAGAAAGAGACCCGATGGTAGGAAGTCGTTTGTTGACCGCCGCAGAAGGGACATTGATTCGGTGAGTAGGAAAACCGCATTAATGATGTTTTATGCTTTCAGCCGGTTTCAGCCAGCTCTTCGCCAGACGGGGGAGGGTGCGAACGTCGTAGAGCATGTTCATCGGTATGGCGCACATCCAGTCGCATTGGCATTTCTTTTCGATGATTTCTTTTGTGTGGAATTCGGACATTTCTTTTCGCCGGATCAATTTGTAGTAATCGAAATCGAAGTCCCTGATGTTGCCGAGATTGACCGAATCGAGGACTTCACAAGGGGAGATTTGCCCGTCGTCGTACAGCGTCACGAATTTTTGGGTTGCGTGGCACGGGCGGATAAATTGCTTTTCATCCCTGATTTTCACGAAATCGGCGTAGACCATCCCCTGCAAGACCCGCACGGTGCGGCCCCATAAAGAGCGTTGATGATGTTTCCATTCATGATTTTCGTTTTCCTCCAGGGTGGCCAGGAATCGGGAAATCAGGTGGTTTTTGGAATCGGTCACCATTTTGCCCGAATCCCGGATCAGGTAGAACATCTGCTGGTCATAGCTGAAATTCTCCCGGCAGAACCGGATGATCTCGGAAATTTGACCGGCATTGAAGTCATCGTAACAGGTTGCAATCTGGACGCGCAGGTTTGGGTGCCATTTTTTCAAGACGGATAACCCCTTAAGGGTCTCAACCATCGCGGCAAAGCCCCCCCTGATTTTTCGGGAACGATCGTGCGTTTCGTGCATTCCATCGATTGAGACCTGGATGACGAGAAAAAGGTTCGGACAACGCGCGAGAATCTCCTGGGTTGTTTCAAGCGTCGCTTTTGTCAGGCTGGCATTCGTCGGGATGGTGACCCACTGGGTCTTTGAGCGTTTGTAGAAGGTTTCGATAATGTCGGCCAAATCGGCGCGGATGAAAGGCTCTCCGCCGGAGAGGTTCAGGTAGGGGAGGCGCTTCAAATGCCCGGCGATTTTTTCGACCTCATTGAGCGTCAATTCGGCCGGTTTTCGGGCCTGCCAGTTCTCCACGTTTTCCAGGTTGAAACAGAACTCGCAACGGGCGTTGCATCTTGCGGTCACAAAATAGAACATCTTTGAAATCCGCCCCGGCGCCCAAAAATGAAGGATGGAGAGGGCGATGTTCAAGAGCTTTTGCGTCCGCAAGGCCGCCCGTCCGGAAAAATAGCGCCCCGCGCCGTAGATCCAGCAGGCGGACCGGGCGACAAGCAGGAAGGCGATAGTTGTTTTTTTGGCGAAGGAGATTTTTTCGCCCGGGGCAAGCCCCCGGTTGACGGTTTCGACAAACCGGAAGAATTTTCGGGAAAGGCCCGTTCCCCCGTAGGCCTCGAGGCTCCTTTTCCGTTGTCTCATTCCCCGGCTTAATTGGAAGGCCCAAGATCGGCCCCGATTGACATGCCTCTTGAAATATCCCCCCGCAGGGCGGGGTTGGTGGACAACCTCCAGGGTGTTCACGAACTTGATGCGGGAGGCACGGCGGATTTCATTGCAGGCGAAATCGTCCTCCCCGCTGTTGATACCGCGAAAGAGGTAGGCTTCGCACCCGCTCCGTTTTTTGAGCCATATTTCCCTCAAGAACGCGGAATTTCCCCCGGGTGGATTGGATTCAAAGGGGGTCTTGGCGAAAAGCTGGTGGGCGTATTCCTCCTCAAGTTTGGCCATCAGTGCCGTGGACGATTTTTCCCTCGGGTGGGAATAGCGGCCTCCCACGCCTCCCAGGGAGGGATCGGCGTCGAATTCTTTGACAATGGATTCGATCCAATCAGACGGCGCGGTGCAATCGCTGTCGAGGAAAGCGACAATAGCGCCGGTTGCCTTGCCGGCCCCGTAAGATCTGGCATAAGCGGCTCCGCCGTTTTTTGCCAGGTCGAAAACCTTAACCCCCGGTTCTTTCGCCGCAAATTGGCGTGCGATGTCCGTCGTGTCGTCGGTGGAGGCGTCGTTGACGATGATTACTTCGTGAGCGGGGAATGTCTGATTCAACAGGGACCGGATGCACGGTTCAAGAAAGAAGGCGGTATTATGCGCCGGAATGACAACCGAAACGGCCCTTGTGGGGTTTGCGGAGATATCTTCCTTTTTTGCGGTGGCAGGCTGTTGCATCAATCAGACCTTGCATTCCCGGATCCACTCCGGATGGTCGTGGTACCACAAGACGGTTTGTTCAATGAGTTGGGGGAGTTTTTTCCGGGGGGACCACCCGAACTCGTTTTGGATTTTTTCCGCCGAAATGAGGTATCTCAGGTCGTACCCCGCCCGATCGTCGACTTCGCGGATCGTCCCTTTTCCAACGATATTCCGGATTGTCTCGACGAGCGCGCGCGTCTCGATTTCGTGGTCTTGGCCGGAGGCTATATTGTAGACTTCGCCGCTTTTTCCCTTTTCGAAAAGGAGTTTGACGGCGCGGCAATGGCTTTCGACGTCAAGCCACAATCTCTTCGCGCTTGTCCGGTACAGGGGAAAAGACTCATCCTTCAAGAAACAGGTGACGGCCTTGGGCACCACTTTGTCCGGAAACTGCCGCGGTCCCATCGTGTTGCATCCGCGGGTGATCACGCCGTCCAATCCGTTGGAGTGCGAGTAACTCAAGACCAAAAGATCACCGGCGGCCTTGCTGGCGGCGTAAGGGTTGCGCGGGTTCAAGGGGGATTTTTCGGTAAACCATTCTCCCTTAAGGGAGGACCCGTAGACCTCGTCGGTGGAAACCTGAAGGAGCCGGATCTTTTTCCGGATCGCCCATCGGGCCAGACAACGCAGGCCTTCGACGTTTGTCTTCCAGAATTTTGCATCGTCCTGAAGCGAAAAATCGACATGGGACTCGGCCGCAAAATTGATGATGCCGTCCAAATGCGGAAGGGAGTCCATCAGCCCGGAAACGGTGCTTGCACGGGAGATATCGAGATCATGAAACGTGATCCGCTCCGGAATGTTTGCGGGATGGGACCCCCTTCCCATGCAATCAACCCCGATGATCTTGAATTCGTTTTCGAAAAGACGGCAAAAATTGGAGCCGATGAAGCCGGCACAGCCGGTTACCAGAAGCGTTGTCATCGTTGCCTTCCTCCCCCAAGGGCGACCGGCCCGTTTTCAACGGGAGCCCGCACGATTTTTCTTTCAACCGAACAATCCCCCTTCCAGAGGAGTTGGCGGTAGATCCGAAGGAGAAAACTCAAAAAAAGCGAACCAAGCATCAGGGCCGAGCCCCCTCCGGTAAGGCAGAGGGCGAAAACCGCCGTAAAGGACCGGAAAAAGAAGATGCCGTGAAAAAGAAAAAGATACAAAAGAAGGGAAAGGATCAAAAGCCCCAGGGCCGTGCTGAAAAAGCCGATTTTAAGAAGGCTGGTGTTTTCATAGGGGGAGTAGGCCAGGTACATGTCCAGATGAAGGTGGAGCCTCTTCGTGAAATTCCACTTCGACCGCCCCGCAAAACGGGGAAGGTGGCCCACGGGGATTTCGGCGTGGCGGTTTGTCAGTGAATAGGCCAGGCCGTAGACGTTGGTGGAATAATTTTCGTATTTCAGAATCTGGTCCACCAGAAACCGGCCAAACGCCTTGACGGCGCCGAAATCCCGCACGGGAATCCGGAAAATCCTCCGGATAAAAAACTGGGCCGCGGCGGAAGTAAGGCGGGTGAACCATGGATCCTGCCGCTTTGTCCGGATCCCGCTGACGATGTCGTTGTTTTCAAAAACCTTTTGAGCCAATGCAACGAGGCATTCGGGGGGATATTGAAAATCTCCATCGAGTGTAATGACCGCGTCTCCCCCGGCATGCCTCATCCCCGCCAGAAAGGCCTTTTGCTGTCCGAAATTCCTGGTGAGTTCGATGAAGGCGACGTTTGCCTGTTGCGAGGCCAAACTCTCGAGAATCCCGACCGATCCGTCCGTGCTTCCGTCATCGACGTAAATGATCTCCCAGGCGTATTGCGTCTGTGTTGAAAGGGTTTTGGAAATCGCCTCGAAATAGGGCCGGATGATTTCCCGGTCGTTATAGCTCGTGATCACCAGTGAGACAAGGGGTTTCATTTTAGCGCAGAAAATTTCCGGCATCGGCCCGCTTCCGTTTGAATAAATCCTGCATACGGCGTTCGAAAATAGTCGCGGAAACGCCGGGCTTTATCAACCCTTTCAGCATCCTGAAAATCCGCCTCGGGAAAAAAAGATAGCCGAGGAAGTAATTGGAGGCCAGCGAGAAGATCCGGTAGAAGGCCAACTCGCGCGAGCCTATGTTCTTGCAGAAAGTCACGGGGCTGAAGTTTGTATAGTCGCCGTTGAGCGAAGTGAGGGAGTAGAAATAATCGTCGTTTAAGGTGATTTTCTTTTCCGAGTCAAGCTCACGGAAAAGCTCCGACCCGGGATAGGGGGAAAAGAGGTTGACCACCGCCTCCTCCGCCCCCATCAAAACAAGTTTCCAGCCGTAGAGGATGGTTTGATAAATGTGCCTCCTGGTTTCGAAGGGAAAGCCGATGATCAGATTGATGCGAAGAATCAGCCCGTTGGCGACGGCGATTTTTATTGAACGGGTAAAGCGGTCCAGATTGATCCGTTTTTTGATCCGTTTCAGGGTCTCCGGCGATCCGGACTCCGGCGCGTAGACCAGATAGGTGCAACGGGTTTTTGCCAGAAGGGGAAGGACTTCCTCGTCCAAGACTTCGCTCCGGGTTCCAGAGGGGAGCGACCACTGGATGCGGATTCCCCTTTCCATCATTTTGGTGCAAAAGTCGACGGTCCATGACTTTTTCGTGATGGCGGTCAAATCGTAAAACTGAAGACTCGTGATGCCGTATTTGTCGATATAGTGCTGTATCTCATTCAGGACATCGTCCACCCCGCGGAGGATGTAGCGGGTCGTCCACATTTGGGGGCTGGAGCAGAAGGTGCATTGATAAGGACAACCGCGGGAGGCCATGATCGGCATGTCCCGGTAAGTTGAAGGGCCGTGGGATTTTTGAGAGGCCCAATAGGGCTGAAGGGATACGAGGTCCCAGGCCGGCCAGGGAATTTCATCCACTTTTTCAATCCGGGAAAACGCGCCCATGTCGACATAATTTCCCTCTTTATCGATATATTTGATGCCGCGGCAGTTAC
>JACPFC010000082.1 GCA_016183175.1 Deltaproteobacteria bacterium | reverse complement strand
TATAGATTAAATATAATTTATATTAATTAAATAATAAATTTAAAAAAATTTAGAACAAATATCTTGACGTTTACCACAAAATTAGACATATATTAGATAATTGACTACTAATGAAGGAGGCAAGCGAATCATCCGGCTTTGCCGGTGATTCGCGCGGGGTTTGGGGCCATTTGAGGCCCGAAATAAATCAATGCGAGTAGCAACAAACGGGCCGAAAGGGCCCCAAATATAATCAATGAAAAACAATGTACGCAAGATTCGGGAGGAGTTGTTGATGAGCAAGGCGGAACTGGGGCGAAAGGCGGGGCTTTCGGCGCTGACGATCGACCGCGTGGAATCGGGAATGGATTGCCGGATGGACACGAAGCGGAAAATCATTCTCGCGCTGGGGTTGAAGCTGTCCGACAAAGACAAGGTGTTTCCCGAGAGTTGATTTTGACTTTTGAAAGTTAAGTCGATACCTTGAAGCCCACGCACCCAGCGTGGGTTTTTTGTTTGAACTATGTCTTTATGATTAGATATCTCACAGCCGGTGAATCGCACGGGCCGGGATTAACGGCCATTCTCGAGGGAATGCCGTCGGGCCTTTCCCTGTCCCTCGATCCGATCAACACTCAACTGGCGCGGCGCCAGATGGGATACGGCAGAGGCGGCCGGATGAAAATCGAGGCCGATCAGGTGGAAATCACCTCCGGCGTGCGCCATGGGGTTACGCTCGGATCGCCGATTGCCTTATGGGTGGCCAACCGCGACTGGAAAAACTGGGCCGAAGAAATGGGCGTCATGCCCGGCGATTCCGGTCTTAAGAAAAAGGTTATGTGCCCCCGGCCCGGCCATGCCGATCTCGCGGGGGGGCTCAAATACGATCATCGCGACTTGAGAAATGTTCTTGAACGGGCCTCCGCCCGCGAGACCACCATACGGGTCGCCATCGGGGCGATCTGTAGGACGTTCCTGTCCGAATTCGGCGTCAAAATTGCCGGCCATGTCACCTGTATCGGCGGCGTCGAGGCCTCTCTTTCCGAACTCCCTTCCCTCGATGAAATCGCCCAACAATCAGAGGCCGATCCGGTCCGTTGCCTCGACCCCGCGGTGTCCAAAAAGATGGTCGCCAAGATCGACGAGGTGAAGCGAAAAGGGGACACCGTCGGCGGGATTTTTGAGGTGATTGTCGCAAATGTGCCCCCCGGCCTGGGGAGCCATGTCCAATGGGATCGAAAACTCGACGGACGGTTGGCGCAGGCGCTCTTGAGCATTCAGGCGATCAAAGGGGTGGAGTTCGGGGTTGGATTCGGCGAGGCGCGTCGCCCCGGTTCCGAGGCGCACGACGAGATTTTTTATGACGGGCAAAAGCGCCGCTTTTATCGCAAGACCAACCGGGCCGGAGGACTTGAAGGGGGGATGACCAATGGAGAACCGATTATCATCCGCGCCGTGATGAAGCCGATCTCCACGCTCTACCGCCCCCTTCATTCGGTGGATATACAAACCAAGGAAGCGATTGAGGCCTCGGTGGAGCGCTCCGACACCTGCGCCGTTCCGGCGGCAAGCGTCATTGCCGAAAACGTGGTTGCGTTTGAAATCGCCCGGGCCTTTCTGGAAAAATTGGGCGGCGATTCGCTGGGGGAGGTGCGAAGAAATTACGAAGGGTATTTGGAACAAGTGAGGAATTATTGAAAAAAAACATCTACCTCACCGGTTTCATGGGAACGGGCAAAAGCACCGTCGGGCGGCTCTTATCGGTCCGGATTGGGATTCCGTTTCTCGACACCGATGCCCAGATCGAGCTGGAAATAGGAACAACGATCGACCGGATCTTTGCCAAAAAAGGGGGCGAGGAGCTCTTTCGCGAAAAGGAACGGGAGGTGTTGCGCCGTCTTCATTTCCGGGCGCCCCTGGTTGTCGGGTGCGGCGGCGGAATGGTGTTGAGCATCCTCAACCGCGAAGTCTTGAGGCATGGGATCTGGATCAATCTTTCCGCTTATCCGGCAACCATTATGGAACGGATCGGACAGGCCCAAAGCCGGCCGCTTCTGGGAAAAAAGGTCAAACGCAACGAGGTGGAGGAACTTTTCCAGAAGAGAAAACCGTATTACGATCTGGCCCCCCATCAGGTTGAGACCGATGGTTTAAGCCCGGAAGGGGTTTTGACCCCGGTTCTTAAAATAGTTTTAATGCAGTCTCTGCGGACCGGCGTATAAGTAGAATGACACTTTTTGTCCAAGTCCCATGCGCTTTTAGAGTGTCACCCTGTGTATGCGCTACGCAGTAGTCCACCACCGGCCATGAAAACAATTCGAGTCCCCTTCGGCAGTCGGAGTTACACGATCACCATTGGCCGTGGGGCCGTTCGCGATCTGCCGCGGGGGTTGAAAAAACATCTCCCCTCCGGCCGCTTTGTTGTCTTGACGAATCGGACGATTGCCCGGCTCTACCGCTCCCGGATTGAGCGAATCTTAAAAAGAACGAAACCACTCGCCTGGATTGTCATCCCGGATGGAGAGCGTCACAAAAATCTGAAGACGGTGGCGGGGATTTATGACCGTCTCGTGAAGGTTCAGGCTGACCGGAAAACAGGGCTTGTCGCCCTGGGAGGAGGGGTTGTCGGCGATATCGGGGGGTTTGTCGCCGCCACCTGGTTGCGGGGCATTCCGTATATTCAGGTTCCGACAACCCTCCTCGCGCAGGTCGATTCCAGCGTCGGCGGAAAAACCGGCGTCGATCTCCGCTCCGGCAAAAATCTGGTCGGGGCCTTTTATCAGCCGGCATGGGTGCTGATCGACACCGATTTTTTAAAAATCCTTCCGCGCCGCGAGTTTTTGTGCGGTCTTGCCGAGGTGGTCAAATACGGCGTCATCCGGGACAAACAATTTTTCGGGTATCTGGAAAAAAATATTGGAAAGATCTTGAACCTCGATCATAATGCGCTGGAGAGAATCATCGGCCGCTCCTTAAAGATCAAAGCGGAAATTGTCTCAAAGGACGAACGCGAAAGGGGTTTAAGGTCGCTTTTGAATTTTGGTCATACCCTCGGCCACGCTGTCGAGACCCTTTCCGGCTACCGGAAGATCCGTCATGGCGAGGCGGTGAGCCGGGGGATGGTTTATTCGGCCATCCTCTCTTACGAGCGCGGCCTTTGCCCGATGGCGGAGGTGAGCCGGCTCTACAATCTGTTGAGAAAAACGGGTCTGCCGGTCCGGTGGCCCGCCTATTCGAAGAAGGCCTATGCGCGGGTGATGGCGGCAGACAAGAAGGGGGTCGGAAAGAAAATACGGTATATCGGCATCAGAGGGATCGGGCGGGCGGCTGTTTTGCCGCTGACGGCGTGGGAAATTTTGCGGTATTTGTGAATTACAGAACAGGGAAATGTTTTTATGAGATCGTTTTTGTTCCCCCGCCCGCCGGGCAACCAATTTTGCGCAAGGCGATATCGGGAAAACGAGGCCCGAAAAGGGCGAGCGATGCGTACCCCCAACGATAAAGCGGGCTTACAAAAACGATGAAACAAAAATATTTTCCTGTTCTGTAATGGATATGATCAAAAAAAAGAAACTTAAAATCCTCATTATCCACGGTCCCAACCTGAATCTCCTCGGCGGGCGCGAAACGTCGGTGTATGGCAAAACGACGCTCAAAGAAATCGACGCCCTTCTGAAAAAAAAGGGAAAGGAACTGGGGGTCGAGGTCAGATCGGTGCAGTCGAACTCCGAAGGGGAGCTGGTGGAAAAAATCCAGTCCGCGGGAAAAAAATTCGACGGCGTCGTGATGAACCCCGCCGCCTACACGCATACCAGCGTGGCCCTGCGCGACGCCGTCGGGGCCGTTTCCATCCCGGTGGTGGAGGTGCATCTCTCCAACATCTACCAGCGCGAGGATTTTCGGCATCATTCGTTTATCGCGCCGGTGGCCCGCGGACAGATCTGCGGCTTCGGCGTGAACAGTTATTTGCTCGGCCTCGAAGCGGTGATAAAATTGGTAATGGCTTAGGTGGTTCAACAGCAAACGAAGAGAGTCCTTTTGGCGAAGCAATTTTCGTTCCCGCCGGCCACATCCGCCGGCGAGACAAACCACCTCAGAGCGGCTTATGAAAATTGCGACGACAAAAGAACTCTCTTCGTTTGCAAGATAAATGCTTGACCTTAGCGCCCAAACCAAAAAACTCAGAGAAGTCGCCTCGAAGCTTTTCCAAAAAAACCGGTACGAGCGCGTGATCAACGATTTAAAGGAGCTGGCCCTTCAGAGGCCGGACGACATGCGCATCAAAATGCGGATGGCCGAAACCTGGTTCCGCGCCAAGGATATCCCCAGGGCCATTCAGACCTACCGGGAGATCGCCGACCTCTTTGAGCGGCAGAACTTCATCCTCAAGGCGGCGGCGATTTACAAGAACATCCTCAAACTTGAACCCGGGTTGGTCGAGATCAACGTCAAGCTGGCCGAACTCTACCAGAAGCTGGGTCTGCAGGCGGACGCCGTCAATCAATACCGGATCATGGTCGAGAGCTATTCCGCCATGGGGGACAGGGACAAGATGATTGCAACCTGCAGAAAACTGGTGGAGCTGGATCCCGCCCCGGCCAACCGCCGCAAACTGGGCGAAATCTATCAGATGCACGGAATGGCGAAAGAGGCGGTGGAGCAGTATGAAGCGCTCGCGCGGGAATACCGCCTGGGGAAGCAATACGACGATCTTTTGCGGGTCTATGAACTCATTCTGCCGCACAAGGGGGACAATCAGGCGCTGATCAAGGACATCTGCATCCTCTACCTTCGGCGGCAGGAGCCCGACCATGCCATCCGGACGATGGAACGCTTTAAGCTGGACGGAGAGCCCGCCTTCGCTGACCTCTACGACAAGGCCCGCCAGATGAGGGAAATTTTAAGAAAGCAGGGGGGGAGGCCATAGTAGTTTCCCGATCGGGAATAATACAACCAAAAAGGGCTTTTTTTACCGATCGGGATAATTATATCTATTCTTGACAAAATTTTCCCGTTCGGGAATATTACGTCTATGCCCTCAAATAGCGACAAGAAGAACATTGTTCGCTCAACGACCGAACTTGGCGCCCTGATTCGTCGCGTGCGAAAGGAACAGGGGCTGACCCAGGCTCAAGTGGCGGGTTTTTGCAATGTTGGCCTCCGTTTTTTTTCGGAACTTGAAAACGGGAAGCCGACCGCCCGTCTCGAGTTGGTGCTCAAGGTGATTAAAATACTGGGCCTTAACCTGGCGCTTGAAAAAAGATGATCGCGATGACGAAAAAACTTTTTGTTTATTGGGAAAGCCGACTGGTCGGCGTGTTGTGGCTGGACGAACAGGGAGAGTATGTTTTTCAATATCAACCTGCCTGGCTGGCAAAACCCAATGCCTTGCCCATTTCCCTCCAATTGCCTCTCAAAGCCGATGCCTATGAAAACAGTCTCTCAAGGCCTTTTTTTGCCAATCTGCTTCCAGAGGCGGAAGTGCGCCGGTTTTTGGCGGCCCGGTATGGAATTTCGGTGGGAAATGACTTCGGGCTTCTTGTGGAAATCGGGGGAGAATGCGCGGGCGCTCTTTCTTTGTTGCCGGAGGATACCCGGCCGACCGGGAAGGGGGAATATAAGAAAATCACCGAAAGGCATCTCGATGAAAGACTTGCCGAAATGCCGAGCCGGCCGCTCTTGAGCCCCGAAGGGGGAGAACGCCTTTCACTGGCCGGCGCCCAGAACAAATTGCCGGTTACCATGAAAAACGGGGAGCTCTTTCTGCCGCTCGGCTCTTATCCCAGTTCCCACATCCTCAAACCGCAAATCCCATCCTACGAAGAGACCGTTGAAAATGAGGCATTTTGCATGATGCTCGCGCAAAAAGCGGGGCTCGATGTCCCGGACGCGGCCGTTTATCAAACCCCAAACAGCAAACTCCTGTCCGTTAAAAGATACGACCGCAAGGCGGATGAAAAAGGAAATCTTGTCAGGCTCCACCAGGAGGATTTCTGTCAGGCTTTGGGCCTTATGCCGAATCAAAAATACGAGAATGAAGAAGGACCGGGGTTTAAACACTGTTTTGATCTGCTGACGGAAAATTCCAATGACCCTATTCGGGACAAAACCCGCCTTATCCGATGGGCTGTTTTCAATTATCTGATCGGCAATGCCGATGCCCACGCAAAAAATATTTCCATCATGATTACACCGGACGGTTTCTTTCTTGCGCCCTTTTACGATTTGATGTCGACAAACGTCTATGAAAGGTTGGACACCAAGTTTGCCATGAAAATCGGCGGAAAATACAAACGCCGGGAAATTTCCGGAAGACACTGGGACCGGTTTGCCGAGGATGCCGGGGTTAAAAGCGATGTAGTCCGGCAGGCCGCCCTTCATCTGGCAAAAGAACTTCCAGTAGTTGCAAAAAATCTGGGGGATGATTTTATCGGAAAGTTTGGAGGCAGGGCAATGATCAACAAGATCTGCGATTTTATTGGGAAAGAATCCCGATTGCTCACCGGTGTTTTAAGGTAAAGATGCCTCCCGTCTCCGGGAGCCCTTTTAAGTCCCCTCCTGCCAACTCGCGAGGTAGCGTTCCTGTGACCTTATATCGAGAGGGAAAAAAGAGGAAAGGTAGAAAGACAATCCCCATTGATTTTACTGAATAGGACAAAAAATCTGTTTTAAAAATGAAAAAAACAATCCGACAATACCTGGAAGAGATAACAGAGTCTGTTGCTATCAATGAAGGTCAGAAAATCGAAAAAGTCTGTGCTTTTGGTATAAAAAGAGTGACTGAACCTAATGGTTGGCAATACAGACGATACCCTAACTTGTGTATCAACTGCTTTGCATATGCTTTTGGCCTTGGTGAGTCTGATTCGTATCGTGAGTGTGCTTATGATGATGCATTAAAAGAACAAAATAGACAATTTGCCAATTCGAATTTTGTAAAATTTCTCCTGAAACATTCGGTTATTTATTCCACGGATAGCGTTTCAACGGGAGATGTAATTATCTATTGTGATAAGGAAGGCCAACCCAAACATGCAGGTATAGTAAGCAACCTTTCAGATACGATTCGTTCCAAATGGGGAACACTTTCTATATTTGAACATGAAAAATGGCAAGTACCGGAATCCTATGGTGCTCAGGTCAAGTATTACAAGCCGTTGGCCCTAGAAATTGTGGAAGAAAAATTTTTTCAGTGGGTCGAAAAACAGATTGGACCGTGACGTTTGGGAAAGGATGGTCCCCAAATTTGAAATCCAATTTGGTTGCTGGTCTCATGTCAGGACCCGACCCCGGATGTTTTTCGGACTAGCAGTTTCTAATGACTTTCCAATCCCCATCGTCGGACGCACAGATTATATGATTGCTCGGCCTTATTGCGGTTTGTGCTTGTATCCCATGAACTAAATGCCTCTTTATAAAGCTCTCTTTTCCCCTCCAGAAAATTGTTTCTCCATCCCTTTTCATTCCACTCCTCTTGGCTTACGACCTCGGGATAATAACATTCTGGGGGGCTTAAATTTAAAACAAGACATGACCTACGACCACAATCAATTCCTTCAGTACCCTTCCCAAGAATACATTTGATTTTCTCAAGCTTATCCAGGCAACCGGGAGGATAAGAAACTTGAGAAGCTTTTTCTCCTTCACACTTCAACTGAATATCAAAATTTAGCATATAATATCGGCCCGCTGTTTTTATCTCTTGTAGCTTTGCATCATAGGCAAATTTTTGGCATAGAGACCGGACCAATGTTGGCCGTATTCCAAACCATCCAAAAAAAATAACTGCTAATCCGATAAAAATAATCAATTTTGCTTCTTTCATGTTATGCCCTGCTTTTTTCGATATTCGTAACTGTCCAACCGTTCAGGTAAAAATTCAATAGTTTTTTCCGTCAAACAAGGATAAATTTTCTTCTGTGCCCCGCACCGGATGGTTTTCAAAAAACAGACCGAAATTTTTGTGGGATGATGACGGTTTACATCGCCCTGGTGGGGGCATATGCCGCCGACAAGGAGATCAGAAGATGGATGGGAAACGAGACTCCTTCCAAAGGGGGGGAAGGCCTTAAGTTCCCTCTTGCCAGCTTGCAAGATACCGTTCCTGCTCGGGGGTGAGGACGTCGAGCTTGACCTTCATCGACTGGAGCTTCAGTTTCGAGATGTTTTTGTCGATTTCGGCGGGGACGACATAGACCTTTTTTTCGAGGCTTTTGTGGTTTTTTGCCACCCACTCGGCCGCCAGCGCCTGGTTGGCAAAGCTCATGTCCATGACGGAAGAGGGATGGCCTTCGGCGGAGGCGAGATTCACCAGCCGCCCCTCAGCCAGAAGATTCACCCGGCGGTTGCCGGGAAGTTTGTATTCCATGACAAATTCGCGGATCTCCCGCTTGCCGATGGCCATTTTTTCCAGCGCCTCGATGTCGATTTCCACATTAAAGTGACCCGAGTTGCAGACGATCGCCCCGTCCTTCATGATTTCGAAATGCTCCTTCCGGATGACCTGCTTGTTTCCCGTAACCGTGCAGAAAAAGTCGCCGATGCCCGCCGCTTCATTCATCGGCAAAACGCGGAATCCGTCCATGACCGCCTCCAGCGCCTTAAGCGGGTCGATCTCGGTGACAATCACGTTGGCCCCCATGCCGTGAGCGCGGGAGCTCAACCCCCTCCCGCACCAGCCGTAGCCGGCCACCACAAAGTTGGTCCCCGCCAAAAGACGGTTGGTGGCCCGGATGATGCCGTCGATCGTCGACTGGCCGGTGCCGTAACGGTTGTCGAAGAAATGCTTGGTCTCGGCGTCGTTGACCGCAACCACCGGAAATTTAAGGACCTTGTCGTTGGCCATGCTTTTCAAGCGAATGACGCCGGTGGTTGTCTCCTCCGTCCCGGCCCAGACGTTGGGAATGAGCTCGGTCCGTTTGGAATGGAGCGTGGAGACGAGATCGGCGCCGTCGTCCATGGTGATGTTCGGCTTTAAGTCGAGCGCCGCATGGATGTGTTTGTAGTAGGTGTCGTTGTCCTCGCCGCAGATGGCGTAGGTGGGGATTCCAAAATCGTTCACCAGCGAGGCGGCCACGTCGTCCTGCGTGGATAAGGGGTTGGAGGCGCAAAGGGCAACGGCGGCCCCGCCGTCCTTTAATGTCCGCATCAGCGAGGCGGTTTCGGTGGTGACATGCAGGCAGGCGGCGATCCGCACGCCATGGAGAGGCTTCTCTTTCAAAAAACGGTCACGGATCAGATTCAAAACGGGCATGTTCTGATTGGCCCATTCGATCCGCAGTTTCCCTTTTCCAGCCAGTGATGAATCTTTGATGTCGGAGTTCATGGGGGGCGTCGCTCGTTGCTCGTCGCTCGTGGCTCGTCAAAGATAAATTTCGAGTCACGAGATACGAGTCACGAGATACGCTTATTTAATAAGGCTTTTCAGCTTTTCCACCTTACCGGTTTTCTCCCACGTAAATTCCGGCTCCACGCGGCCGAAGTGGCCGTAGTTGGAGGTCTTGCGGTAGATCGGCCGGCGCAAGTTCAGCTCGCGCATGATGTTGGCCGGCTTGAAGCTGAAAATCTCGCGGACCGCCGTCTCGATTTTTTCGTGCGGGATCTTGCCGGTGCCGAAGGTGTTGACCATCAGCGAGACCGGCTCCGGGTACCCGATGGCGTAGGCCACCTGCAGTTCACAGCGGTCGGCCAGTTTTGCAAACACAATGGTTTTGGCGACATGGCGGGCCAGGTAGCAGGCGCTTCGGTCCACCTTTGTCGGATCTTTTCCCGAAAAGGCCCCCCCGCCGTGGCGGCCCATCCCTCCGTAGGTGTCGACGATGATCTTTCTGCCGGTCAGGCCGCAGTCGCCGTGCGGGCCGCCGACAATGAAACGGCCGGTCGGGTTGACGAAATAGCGGGTGTTGGATTTCAGCAGTTCTTTGGGAAGGACCTTTTTGATCACGTTTTCAACGACCGCCTCCTTGATGGTCTCGTGGGAAACATGGGGGGTATGCTGGGTGGAAACAACCACGGTGTCGATCCGCACCGGCTTGTCGTTTTTATACTCGACAGTCACCTGGGATTTTCCATCCGGCCTCAAGAATTTCAGCTCTCCCTTTTTGCGGGCCTCGGAGAGGCGATGGGTCAGGCGGTGGGCAAAAGCGATGGGCATCGGCATCAGCTCGGTGGTTTCATTGCAGGCGTAGCCGAACATCAGCCCCTGATCACCGGCCCCCTGTTCCTTGAAAAGCCCTTCCCCCTCCGTCACCCCCTGCGAAATATCGGGGGACTGTTCGTCCAGCCGCACCATCACCTCGCAGGTGGCGGCGTCAAAGCCGATTTCCGGATCGGTGTAGCCGATGTCGCGAACGACGCTACGGACCAGCGGAACGACATCAAGTTTTGATTGGGTGGTGATTTCACCCGCCACGACGACCAGGCCCGTGGTTGCCAGCGTTTCACAGGCGACGCGGGAGCCGGGATCATCCTTCAGGCAGGCATCCAGGACGGCATCGGAGATCTGGTCGCAGACCTTGTCCGGATGCCCCTCGGTCACCGATTCGGAGGTAAAAAGATAACTGTTTGACATAAACTTGCTCCTTTCTGTGGGTGCCGGCCTTCCTCTATAGGCTTTCTTTTTGGGTGTCAAATTGAAATCCCCTATTGAAAGTATTCCGGAAACAGCTCTTGCATCCTCGTCTCCAGCGTCCTTTCCGAGTCTTTGTACGAATCCGAGGCCAGAACGTCGCCCAGGATTTTTTGGGCATCGGTTAGTCTGCTCAACCGCAGGATTTTTTTCAGCTTGGGAATGGAGGCCGGATTCATGCTCAACCGGTTGAAACCGATGGCGATCAACAGAAGAAGATAGAGAGGCTCCCCCGCCATTTCGCCGCACAGGGTTACTTCCTTGCCGAATTTTTCGGCGCCGTCGACAATCTGTTTCAAGATCCGGATGACCGAGGGGTGAAGCGGGTTGTAGAGATACGAGACCAGTTCATTGGTCCGGTCGACCGCCAAAAGGTACTGGATCAAATCGTTGGTCCCCACCGAAAAAAAATCGGCCTCCCGCGCCAGAAGATCGATCTCCATGGCGGCGGAGGGTGTTTCGATCATCACCCCCAGCGGGACGCTGTCCGGGCATCGGATTCTTTTCTTTTTCAAATCGTCTATTGCCTCGTGGACGATTTTTTTGATCTTCATGAATTCATGCGCCCCGGAGATCATGGGGATGCATATTTTCAAATTGCCCGCCGGGGAGGCCTTGAGGAGCGCCCGTAGCTGGATATCAAACAATCTTCGCTCGCGCAGACAAAGGCGGACCGCCCTCAATCCCATCGCCGGGTTCAGCTGGTCGGCATAATCGTTTTGGGAGGAAAGCTTGTCGGCGCCGAGGTCGATGGTGCGGATGGTCACCTCGAGAGGATTCAATTTCTTGAGGATGGTCCGGTAGATTTTTTCTTGTTCCTGTTCGGGGGGTGGGGCGGGGCGGTCCAGAAAGAGAAACTCGGTGCGGTAGAGGCCGATCCCCTCGGCCCCGTAGGCCCTGACGAAATTCACTTCATCCGGCAGTTCCACGTTGGCCAGAATTTTGACGGCGGAGCCGTCCAGGGTTTTCGATTCAAGCCGGGCCTCCTTCTTCATCCTCTGGTCGACGGCCAGGCGCGTTTTTCTGGTTTTGTGGAATTTTTCCGTTTCGAAAGGCCTTGGGTTGACGATGACCTCTCCGGTTTCTCCGTTGATGAGAAGGGGGGCCCCCTCCACCACCCAGTCGAAGATGCCGTCAACGCCGACCACCGACGGAATTTCAAGCGACCGGGCGACAATGGCGGTGTGCGAATTGAGCCCCCCCCTCTCGGTCGCGAAGCCGCCGATTTTATAGCGGATGAGCTGAAGGGTTTCGGCCGGGGAGAGGTCATAGGCGACGATGATCGACCCCGGCGGGACTTTTTTGAGCGGACCCGGCCCCTGGCCTGCGAGGTTTCGCTGAATGGCGCTTTCGATGTAGTCGATGTCGTATTTCCGCTCGCGAAGATACGACTGGCTGATTTTGGAAAAAGCCTGCCGGATCTGGCCGATTGTCTTGTTTATGGCCCATTCAGCATTGATATGCTCTTTTTCAATGGTCAAAACCGTATTGCGGACCAGCAATTCGTCCTGCAGAAGAAGGATGTGCGAATCGAGAATGGAGATGTTGTCCCGGCTGTCGATCCGGCAGAGTTTCGACTTGATTTCGTCCATCTGGCTTTTGCACTGGATCAGCGCCTTTTTAAACCGCTGGATCTCGTTTTTCGCCTCGCTGTCGTTGATCCAGTATTTGGGAAAAGAGACCGACCGGCTACCGTAGAGAAGGGCCTTCCCGATGGCAAAACCCCGCGCGACGGGGTCCCCCTTGAAGATGCGCCTGGATTTTTTATTTTTACTTTTCATTAAAACCCTTTGCGACAAGGGAGACGAGCCTCTTTATCGCGGAGGAGGCGTCCGGCCCGCTCGCTTCCACGGTGATCCGGCTCCCGCAGGGGGCCGCAAGCATGAGCAGGCCCATGATGCTTTTTCCGTTCACCCGGTGTTTGCCTTTAGTGACGAAAATTTCCGCCTCAAACAGGTTGGCGGACTTCACAAACAGCGCCGCGGCGCGGGCGTGCATCCCCAGTTTGTTGACGATCTTGACGGTTGTGGAGGTAGTCATTTTAGTTGGGGCCCCGAAGGCCCTTTAAGGCGACTACTCGTGTTTGTTATATTTTTGTCGGGCCTTCGATGGCCCCAAACCCCGCGCGCACAACGGGCAAAGCCCGATTGTGCGCTTTATTTTATTTTGACGCGGCAGATGTGTTCGCGCCCGTATTTTTCAATGAACGGGGCAAGCCGGCCCAAAGGCATTGTCTTGTTGACGGCGGCGAGCTTCACCAGCATGGCCATGTTGAACCCCGTGACGAGCTCGACGGCCCCTTTTTTAAGAAAACGCCTGCAGGTATTGCACTGGGTCGAGCCGAAAAAATCGTACAGGAGAAGGACTCCATTTTTAGAGTTGACCTTTTTGATGGCTTTTTTCAGGGCGTTTTCCATCCGCGCCGGAGGACTGCCCGGTTTTAAAATGACGGAGCCGAATCCGTCGAGGCGCCCCAAAAGACGGCGGGCCGTCTTGAGCATTTCAAGCGCCTCCCGGTTTTCGGATACCAAAACGATTCCGACCATGCTCACCCTCTACTTTTTTTCAACGCCTCAAGCAACACCTCTTTCATCACGGAAACGGGGGCCTTTCGGCCCGTCCACATCTCAAACGCAAGCGCTCCCTGATAAAGAAGCATACCCCACCCGGGATGGGTTTTCAGTTTCAGCTGTTTTGCCTTTTTAAGGAGGGGGGTCTCCAGAGGGGTGTAGACGATGTCCGAGACAATCGTCCTCTTTGGCAATTTGTGCAAAGGGAGGGGCCAGAGCCTTACCCCCTTCATCCCCATGGAGGTGGCGTTAATCAGCAGATCGGCCAGCGACCAGTAGGCGATGTCGATATTTTCCAGCGAAGAGGCGGTGTAGATGGTCCGGGGGAATTTTTTGCCCGTTTCTGAGGCGAGATCGTGCGCCTTTTTGGCCGTCCGGTTGATGATGAACACTTCATGGGCGCCCGCCAGGCCCAAGGCGACGGCAATCGCCCGGGCAGAGCCGCCGGCCCCCAAGAGAATGACATGTCTTCCCTTGACGTTGTATTTAGCTTCCTCTTCCAGTGAACGAATGTATCCGGGGCCGTCGGTATTTTTGCCGATTGGTTTTTTGCCCTTGACGACAACCGTGTTGACGGCGCCAATGAGCCTCGCCTCGCGCGAGAGGGAATCAAGAAAGGGGATCACCGCCTGTTTGTGCGGGATCGTGGCGTTAAAACCGGCGATCCGCCGGCGGGAGAGCGAGGAGAAAAAATCGGGAAGCTCCTCATTGGTGACCGGAAAGGGCATATAGAGATAAGGGAGTTTCAAATGGGAAAGGGCGGCATTTTGCATGAGCGGGGAGAGGGAATGCGAGACGGGGTTGCCGATAATGCCGAGGATTTTGAGTTTCTTTTTCATTTTCTTGCAAAACATTGAATCATTTTTGTTTCATCGTTTTCGCAAGCCCTGCGGGCGGGAGCAAAAACGATTTCACAAAAACGATCCAATGTTTTGCCTTTCACAAATTCCAAGGTTTTTCCCTTCGCCATATTCTCTTCGCTGTTTTAATGTCCTTCCGGATCTGCCGGACCAGTTCTTTCGGATTTCGGAATCTTTTTTCGCCCCGGATCCGGCCGATAAAATAAAGCCTCAATTTTTTTCCGTAGATGTTTTTTCTGAACCCCAAAATATGAGTTTCGACGGAAAGCCTGTTTTTGCCGAATGTGGGGTTACAGCCGATATTCGTGGCCCCCTTGAACTTCCCGCCGCCGATTTCGACCCGTGTCGCATACACCCCTTCGCGCGGCATCAATTCGCCGTCTGTTTTCAGGTTTGCGGTCGGAATTCCCAGGCCTCTCTTTTTTCCTTTGACCACTTTTCCATCCATAAAAAAGGGACG
>JACPFC010000081.1 GCA_016183175.1 Deltaproteobacteria bacterium | reverse complement strand
CTGCCCCTTCGGCATCAAATCGACCTGAATGCCGTGGCGTTCGCAGGTTTTTTGGGTGACAGGGCCGATGACCGCCACCTTGATCCCGTAGAGATAACTCTTCACCTTGGGCGCCCCAATCAGACGGACAAAGTTGTCAATCGCCGAGGCGGACAAAAAGGTGATCCAGTCGGGCTTGGGGGGGGCAAAAATCGATTGCAGTCCTTCAGGGTTCACCTCGGGCATCACGGTGCGATAGGCCTCCACCACCTCGACCTTGCACCCCATTTTGCCCAGCTCGGAAACCAGATGTTCGCGGGCCTCCCGCGCGCGGGGGATCAAAATTTTCTTTCCCTTGAGCCTGGTCTTTTTTAAAGCCGCCACAATCCCTTCCTGCCGGAACTCCTCCGGGATGACATCCACCCACAATCCCAGCGACTCGATTCTGCGGGCCGTCGCGGGGCCGATGACGCCAATTTTCAGATGGGCCAGATCTCTCAAACCCCCGGCGCCTTGTTCCTTTCGACTCCTCTGAAAACGCTCCCAAAAAAAATCGACCGCATTCACGCTGGTAAATAAAAGCCAGTCAAAGTCTTTGATTCTTTTAATCGCAAAATCGAGAGGGGCAAAATTCGAAGGGGGTTGAATATCGATGGTGGCCAGCTCGACAACCGAGGCCCCCATCTGCGTCAGCATGTCGGTGAACTCGGTGGCTTGGGCCTTGAATCTTGTAACTATAATCCTTTTTCCAAACAATGGCTTACTCTCAAACCATTTAAGTTTTTGTCTCAATGAGACCACCGGCCCCACAACGACCAGAGATGGGGGGCTGATCTGTTCGGTCTCGGCTTGATCGGCCAGGGTGGAAACAGTGGCGACAACGGTTTTCTGTTCCGGGAGAGTCCCCCAGCTGATAATGCCTGCAGGGGTATCGGGCGCTTTTCCGTAGGCGATCAGTTTTTGAAGGTTTTCCCGGAGGGTGGCCACCCCCATGAAAAAAACCACTGTGTCGATTTTGGCCAGCGCCTCCCAGGGGATCATCCGTTCGACATCCTCCCCTTCCGGCAGGGCCAGTGCCGCTTCCCTCGACGGATCCTGATGGCCGGTAACAAAGGCCACATCGGAGGCGATCCCCCGGTGCGTCAGCGGAATCCCGGCATAGGCGGGAACGGCAACCGCGGCGCTCACCCCCGGCACGATTTCGAAAGGAACACCGGCCTTTTGGATGGCCAGCGCCTCCTCCCCGCCGCGGCCGAAGATAAAGGGATCGCCCCCCTTCAGGCGGACGACCGTCTCCCCTTTTTTGGCCCGGGCGATCATCTGTCTTTCGATTTCTCCCTGCGGAAGGGTTTTTTCAGAGGTTCTCTTGCCGACATAAATTTTTTGGGCGGATGGCTTGGCCGCTTTAAGCAAGTGCCGGTTGACCAGATAATCGTAAAAGATCACATCGGCCTCGGAAAGGAGACGAGCCCCCTTGAGAGTTAAAAGGTCGGGGTCGCCCGGCCCGGCGCCGACCAGGTAAATTTTACCCTTTTGTGTCTTCATCAATCAGTACCCATTTCAGTTTCGGATGGATGTCTTGAGGTGTCGTCGGCTGGTTGAGCGCACTTTAAAAACATCGCCAATCGGAACAAACTGAACCCTGCCCGACAAATACAGTGGCGATTAAATAGACCGCGAGTTTCGACGGAACCGAAAGCAGACACCGAAACCGAAATGGGTAAGACGTTGGCCATTGGTTACTGACTTTGATATCTCCTCCCCGGCAAACTCCTGATTCTCCCTTCCAATTCCAGCTGGGTCAACAGCATTGTCACGCGCGCGGGGGGAAGGCCGGTCCTTTCCACCAGATCGTCCGGTGTCGCCGGTTGATCGACACAAAGCCGGACAATCGTCTCTTCATCGCCGAATTTCACCGGTGAAACCAACCCTTCCGGCGGCACCGGCCCTGCCGGCGTTTCATATTTCCAATCATCCAAAATTTCTTTGGCGGAGCCGACCAGTTTGGCCCCCTGCTGGATCAGCCGGTTGGACCCGCGGGCAAAAGGGGTAAGCACCGAGCCGGGCGCCGCATAGACATCGCGATCCTGTTCCAGGGCGTACTGCGCGGTGATGAGCGATCCGCTTTTCTCCCCCGCCTCCACAACCAGCACGCCCCTGGCCATGCCGGAAATGATCCGGTTCCGGCGGGGGAAAAACTCCGGCCGCGCCTCCTCGTCCAGCGCAAATTCGGTGACAAACGCCCCTTTCTCCAGCACCGCATCGACAAAGCGCGCGTTTCGCGGCGGATAGATGAAATTCAATCCGGAACCGAGCACCGCCACCGTTTTCCCTCCACAATGGACAGCCGTTTCGTGGGCGGTAATGTCGATCCCCCGGGCAAAACCGCTGACAATCCCGACCCCCGCCGACACCACCTCCCGGACCATCTTGGCGCAAACCGAGACCCCATATTCGGAACATTCGCGGGCGCCAACCACCCCGAGCCAGTCAAGGCTGTTAAAACCGGCCCCAAGGGGCCCCTTTGGGGCAGGGCCGAAGCGGCTGGCTTTGCCGGCGCCGTTGGCGAGAGATCCCCATACATAGAGAAAAGGGGGAGGGGCGCTGATCTGTTTTAGCCGCCGGGGATAATCGGGAGAAACATAGGGAATAATTCCCGCATGCAGACGCTCCACCTCGTTTAACTCTTTTTCGGCCCAAGTGAAATCTTCTTTCGCGGAGGCAATTGCCTGCGCGATCGGCGGTCTTAAACCCGACACTTGAAGCAAATCGTCCTGTTTTGCCTTGAGGACCTCGCGCGGGGATCCAAAAAAATCAAGAAGCCTTAAAAAAGTGGCGGGGCCGACTCCGTCAACGCGGTTTAAGGTTAGCCAGTAAACCAACTCATCCGGTGTCACATCGGGTAGATATAAAAGGAGAGAAACAAGGGCAAGTTAATTTAAAATATCAGGTGGGGATGTTGGAAGAAACCGCGCCGGAGGCCGACGCCTCTTTGCCATCCACCCGTTCTTTAAGTTCCTTGCCGACCTTGAAGAAGGGGAGCTTTTTGGGTTTTACCTCGATCGACTGGCCGGTGCGGGGATTGCGCCCCTTGTAGGATTCATACTGCCTGCAGACAAAACTTCCAAACCCGCGGATCTCAATCCGCCCCCCTTTCGCCAGCGCCCCGGTCATCGAATCGAAAACGAGATTAACGACATCCTCCGCCCTTTTTCGCGGCAATTTGACCTTTTCCGCAACGACATCGATAAGCCCCGATTTATTCATGGAAGCCCTCTCTTCCACCCCTTGGGGATAAAGCACATAACCATTTAGAATTATTGATTAATCAACGGGAATAGTCAATCAACTTTTTTGCGGGAGATGATTCAATAACCGGGCCTCGATCCGGGGTGTCGGCAGGCAGGAACCAAGCATCCCATAACCCTCACTATTCCGCCAGAACCTTCTTAAACTCCTGCGTCAGAAGAGGCACAATGGCAAATAGATCCCCCACGACGCCGTAATCGGCCTTTTGGAAGATCGGGGCCTCGGGGTCCTTGTTGATCGCCACGATGACCTTGGAGGTGCGCATCCCGGCCAGATGCTGGATCGCGCCTGAAATGCCGCAGGCGATGTAGAGTTTTGGGTTGACCACTTTTCCGGTCTGTCCCACCTGCATGTCGTGCGGGGCATAGCCCGAATCGACCGCCGCCCGGGAGGCCCCCACTGTGGCGCCGATCACATTGGCCATTTCGCTTAAAATTTTGAAATTTTCGGCATTCCCCATCGCCCGGCCGCCGGAGACGATGATCTCCGCCTCGGTCAAATCAACCTTTCCTGCCTCCCCTTTTTCCGCCTGTTTCATGGGGCAACGCAAAACGCCGGGATCGACAGGGATTTTTACCGTCTCCACTGATGCTCCTTCCCCGCAGATTTTGACGGGAAAGGAATTGGCTCGCGCCGTCGCCATTTGAATGGGTGTATTGAAGGCGACATCCGCAAACGCCTTGCCCGAATAGACGGGGCGACGGGCCACCAGTTTGCCCCCTTCAATGTTCAGATCGGTGCAGTCGGAGGCAAGACCGCATTTAAGTTTTGCCGCCGCGCGGGGAAAGAGGTCCTTCCCCATCGGCGAGGCGGTTCCGAGGACAATGCCGGCATGAGTCTGGCCAACCACGGCGGTCAACGCCTGTGCATAGGCGATGCTGTTGTATTTTTCAAACGCCGGCCCGTCAACGACGCAGACTTTCGCGGCCCCATAGGGGGCGAGCTGTGAGGCCAATTCTTCAACATTCAATCCGATGAGCGCTACGGACACGGAACCCCCCGTCTGTACAGCCAGTTCGGCGGACTTCGACACCAGCTCAAACGAGGTCTTTTTGACTTTGCCGTCCTGATGTTCAGCTAAGACAAGAATATTTGACATATTATATTTAGCCTACAACTTCTGCCTGAAGATCCATCCGGACCATTTGGCCGGCGCCTGCCCCTGCCTGCCGGCAGGCACGGCGCCGGTTTTTTGGAGGGGCCCTGCCGCCTTAAATCACCTTCGCCTCTTCCCGCAGAAGACGAACCAGTTCATGCGCCTTCTGCGGAAGTTCGCCGTCGATTTTCTTTCCCGCCTTTCGATCCGGAGGCAGTTGATAGTTGACAAATCGCACGAGCGGTTCCGCCCCCTCCAGAAATTCGGAGCCTTTAAGCTTTTCCACCGGTTTGGTCTTTGCCTTCATGATTCCGGGCAAGGATGCATACCGCGGCGTGTTCAACCCTTTTTCGCATCCCAGTATCAGCGGAAAGGGGGCCTCGTAAATCTCGCGGGTCCCTCCCCCCACCCTGCGAGTGACAAGCGCACCTTTCAGTTCGGACAAAAGTTCCAGTTTTTCGATGATCATCACCTGCGGGATGTCGAGCAATTCCGCGATCATCTGGGGCGTCTGTCCGTTGTCGCCGTCGATGGCCTGTTTACCGCAAAAAACCAGGTCGAATCCCCCGGCCTTCAAAACACCCGCCAGAATTTTTGCCGTCTGAAAACTGTCAAAAAATTTTCCTTCATTGTCGATATGAACCCCCTTGTCGATTCCCATCGCCAACGCCGTCCGAAGCGCCTCAACCGCCCGGTCCGGACCCAGAGAGATGACGGTCGTCTCCCCCTCTTTGGCCTTTTCCTTCGTGCGGATGGCCTCCTCCACGGCATACTCGCAATAGGGGTTGACGATAAATTTGATGTCGGCCTCTTCAATGCCGCCGCCACCGGAGCTTCCGGTGCCATCCGCCCGGATGCGGATTTTGGTTTCGGTATCGGGAACCTGTTTGATGAGCGCGGCTATTTTCATGCGCCAATCCCCCCGAAAATCATTCCGCACACCTGCTCGGCCGCTTCTTCCATGGTGTAGCGCTTTCGTTTCATCAGCGTCCATTCCAGCGCGATTTCATCAACGGCGCCGAAAATGACCCGCTTCAGGATCACCGGCTCGACCCCCCTTTTGAAAACCCCTTTTTCCTGCCCCTCTTCAATAATGCCCGAAACGATGTTCAAGTACTCAAAAAACTTCTCGTTCGGATATTCCTTCATGAATTTGGTGCTCTGCCGGAGTTCGATCTGGATCACCTGGGCCAGGTCGGGATATTTCTGCACCAGTTTCAAATGAAGGGAAATAAAGACTTTGAGCTTTTCCTTCGGATCGGACGCCCTTTTTAATTCCTCCTCTGCCGCCCTGATGAACAGATCCATGCTGTATTCGAAGATCGAAATCAGGAGGTCATCCTTGTTTTTGAAATAAAGATAGATGGTGCCGTCGGCGACATCGGCCTCGCGCGCCACGTCGGCCACCGTGCTGTTGAAAAAACCCTTGCCGGCAAAGACGGCGATGGCCGCCTCGATGATCTTCTGATGCTTGTCGGCCGTCTGCTTTTTGTTGGCGAGAAGTGTAAAGGCCATAAAATGAACGGTCATTCATTCCCGTTTTTTAAGGCCAATGTCAAGAGTCTTTATCGTCTTCCCCGTCGTCCCCCTCGTCGAGGGGTTCTTCCGTTTCAAGATGGTCGTCTTCCTCAAGGGACGACCGGCCCCTTGCCCCCCCTTCTTCGTCATCCTCCACTTTTTCAAAAGTGAGACGGTCGTCCACCCATACCGTGTTTTCGTAGTCGTGGATATTCAGCACGTCGGTCAGGATTTCGTCGATCAGCTCGCGTTCCTCGTCGGTGGCCACGCGCCCCGAAAGACACGGACGTCCGTTGACGCATTCGATGTCGAGGCAATCGGTGCGGACGCGCCCGTCTTCCTCGAGGCTCTCGAGGATGAATTCAACCACCTCTTCGTCGCTTAATTCTTCATGAGACATGTCTTCCCCCCCACAAGTTTGACGCCTCTACAAAAATGATAATCGGGCGTCAAGAAACTTCAAGGGGTTATTATATCGGGGGCAAAGCCTTCGGCGCCCCCGTGCCCCCCGGTTCGCTCGGACGGATTAAATCCGATCCTCGCTCACTCTTGCCTCCCCCTTTCAAACGAAAATAAAGGGCGGTCGCGACCACGCCCGAAAAAAGAATCACGTTCAGGGTCGCAAAAAAACGGAAAATAAAATCGGAGGAGGCCAGCGCCGCCGGTTCGATAAGAATCAGGCAGGAAAAAACCCCCAAAAGCCAGACCAGGCTCAAGTCCTCCGAAGACCGGCGGCGGATGATTTTGACCATCAGGGGAATATTAAAGAGGGGAAGCGCCAGCGACGCGACAAAACCGATTGTTCGTATCAATGAATGATTCTCCATGAATGACATCAGTGCCTTTCCCGGTAGGCCGTCGTTACGCGGGGAAGAAACAGTTTGAACAGTTCATCATACCGCAGGCTCTCGGGAAGCTCCATGGTGCGGTCGTCGGTCATCGCCATGCCGGCCGAGGCGTCCCAAAAAAGGCCGCCGTGCGTCCCCTTGTGGCCAAATTTGAGCCAGGTTCCCGCCAGCGCCGCAAAACCACCGAACTGGTAATCCGGTTTGAGGGAAAACATAACCCCCGCCCTGTTTTCCACCAGATTAAAAAACGAATCATAGAGGCGGTATCCCGCGTCGGGGTAAAAGACCCTTGCCACCATTTTCTTCCATTGGCTGTCCGAAATCCAGTTTCCGGACGCCAATCCGCTTTTTTTGAGGATGGGGAGATAATCGAGCGGGTCCCCCTTTACGGAAACATAGCGATATCGGCTGGGCCACTGATAATCGAAAAAGGCCTCCTCCCCTTCGGAATTCACCATGCGCACCCTCTTCCCTTCGGGCCAAAAAACCAGATCGATGCCGTCAACCCGCCGGATGGCCCGGGCCGCCTTCTCCCCCTCCCGCGTCATCATCACGCCGGCAGAGAGGAGGCCGTATTCGACAACGACGACGTCGTTTTTGTTGACGAGATGTTTGGAGTGGTTAAGCCCCGCCGCCTCAAGCGCCTTTTCAATCTCTCCGGTACCGATCATTTTTAAACGGTCGAAATGGAAACCATGGTCGGAAAAAAGGACGACCCTCAAGCGTTCGTCATGCTCCCGGTAATACTTCTTCTTCATCCGTTGAAGAAACCGGTCGACAAAAATCATGAACCTCTTCATCCGTTCCCGACCCAAAAGATGCTGGGCGCCGTCGGTCCCCCCCAGATAAGCCATAAGAACCTTTTTGGGGCTTTTCATCGCGAGCCTTTCGGCGCGCAGAAGATCCTCCTGCCCCGCAACGCCGGGAAAGGCGTACATCACCGCCTTTTCGTGCATCGTGTGGCGAAAGGCGTCGAAATAGGTCTTGTAATTGACATGAATTTTATAGATGTCCGCCGGCGTGCCGCCGATGACCTTGTTTGCTTCATAGGAGTAGAACCTGCTCTCATAGCCGGGAACTTTTCCCACATCCAGCGGTTTGAAGATTCCGGTAAAACCGATGGTCGTGGCCGAGGGAAAGGTCGAAATGAAGGGGATCACCGGCTGAAAATCCATGAAATGGCCTTCTTTCTGCAGTTCATGCATCATCTCATAGCCTATCCCGTCGATGGCGATGAAGAGAATTTTTTTGGCCTCCTTTTCGGCAGAGGGAAGAACCTTGATTTCCGGTTTGTGGAAACCGCAGGAGACAGCCACGAAAAGGAGAAAAAAGCAGAAGAGTCGCTTGACGGTCATGGGTTGCCTCTTATATCTATCACGCTCTAAAACGTCAAACGAGGGTTGACATTGGTCAAAGGATTCCTAATCTTAAACAAAACGGAAGGAAACAGACAAAATAAACATAAGCGAGCAATCCGGCTTTGCCGGTTGCGAGCGTGGGGTTTGGGGCCATTTGAGGCCCGAAATATATTAACGCGAGTAGCAACAAACGGGCCGAAAGGGCCCCAAATATCATGACCAAAAAATCAAAAGTGATCGGAATCGATCTGGGAACCACCAACTCGTGTGTTGCCGTCATGGAGGGGGGCGAACCCAAAATCATCCCCAATCAGGAGGGGGCGCGCACAACCCCGTCGGTGGTCGCGTATACCAAAGACGGCGAAATCCTTGTCGGTCAGGCGGCCAAACGGCAGGCGGTGACCAATCCGGACAATACGGTCTATTCCATCAAGCGTTTTATGGGGCGCAAATTCGATGAGGTCCCGCAGGAAATCAAGCTGGTCCCCTACAAGGTGGTCAAACGGGACAACGGCGATGCCGCGGTGGATATTTCCGGCAAACAAAACATGCCCCCCGAGATTTCGGCCAAAATTCTGATGAAGCTCAAAAAAGCGGCCGAGGACTATTTGGGTGAAACAGTTACCGATGCGGTCATCACCGTTCCTGCCTACTTCAACGATTCTCAACGGCAGGCCACCAAGGACGCCGGTATCATCGCCGGACTTAATGTTCTCCGCATTGTCAACGAACCGACCGCCGCCTCCCTGGCCTACGGTATGGACAAGAAAAAGGACGAAATCATCGCCGTGTACGACTTTGGCGGCGGCACCTTCGATATTTCCGTTTTGGAAGTGGGCCAGAACGTGGTGGAGGTGGTGGCCACCAACGGCGACACGCATCTGGGGGGGGACAACATCGACCAGCGGCTCATCGACTATCTCATCGCCGAATTCAAAAAAGATCAGGGGATCGACGTCTCGAAGGACAAAATGGTTCTGCAGAGGTTGAAAGAGGCGGCGGAAAAGGCCAAGATCGAACTCTCCTCGGCGCTGGAAACCGAGATCAACCTCCCCTTTCTCACCGCGGACGCCTCCGGTCCCAAGCACATGAACATCAAGCTGACCCGCGCCAAGCTCGAATCGCTCTGCGAAGACCTCCTCATGAAATCGTTTGAGCCGGTGAAAAAGTGCCTCGCCGATGCCGGCAAAAAGCCTTCCGACATCGTGGAGGTGGTGCTGGTGGGGGGGCAGACCCGGATGCCGCGCGTCCGCGAAGAGGTGAAAAAATTCTTCGGCAAGGAGCCGCACATGGGGGTCAACCCCGATGAAGTGGTGGCGGCCGGGGCGGCGGTTCAGGGGGGGGTCTTGACCGGCGAGGTGAAGGACATGCTTTTGCTCGATGTCACGCCTCTTTCGCTCGGCATTGAAACTTTGGGCGGCGTGATGACGCGGCTTATCGAGCGGAACACGACCATTCCCACCAAAAAATCGCAGATTTTTTCCACGGCGGCCGACAGCCAGACCAGCGTCGAGGTCCATGTCATGCAGGGGGAGCGCGACATGGCGCGCGACAACCGGACGCTGGGGCGGTTTCATCTGGACGGCATTCCGCCCGCGCCGCGCGGGATTCCGCAGATCGAGGTCACCTTCGACATCGACGCCAACGGCATTGTGCATGTGACGGCATTGGACAAGGCCACCAGCAAAAAACAGCATATCACCATCACCTCTTCTTCCGGCTTGGGAAAGGACGAGATCGACAAAATGGTGAAAGAGGCCAAAGAGCACGAGTCCGAAGATCACAAGAAGCGCGAAGAGATCGAAAACAAAAACCGCGCCGATGCCCTGGTGCATGAAGTGGAAAAGAATTTAAAGGAACACAAGGACAAACTCCCGGCGGATGACGCAAAGAAGGTCGAATCGGCGCTCGAGGCGGCCAAAAAGGCATTGTCGGAGGACAATGCCGAACGGATCAAGGCGACGATGGAAGAGCTTCAGCAGGCCGCCTTCAAGATCGGCGAGGCGATGTACAAGGCGGCCAGCGGCCCCGGCCGGGCCTCCGGCCCGTCGGCAGATGCCGGCGGCGAAGGGGGTTCAACCACGGACGAAAGCGCAAAAACACCCAAAAAAGATGAGAATGTGGTCGATGCGGAGTTTGAGGAGACGAAATAAGACGCAACCGTAAATTTCAAACGGTTTAACTCCGTTTTTGCCTCCTGATTTCCTCAAGGTGACGCAAATCTTCCCGATCCTTTTCGCGGCCAGCCGCCTTTTTCATGACAATCAGATCGTCCAGCGAGGCAAAATAGACATCCTGACCGGCCAGCCGATATTCAACCCTGTGATCCCACACTTCCTTAAAGGAGATGCCGGTCACATGGGGATGGATATCGAGTTCCAGTATGTACTGTCTGAACAACAATTTTTTCTGCATGGCCTCGTCAACAGTAACACCCTGAAGATCGTAACCGCAGGCGCACAACGCCTCGAGGGATTTTTCGACATTTTTGCGGACAGGTTCCACAAAGAGATCGAGATCTTTTGTGAGACGGGCGTAACCGTGCGCCACGCCTGCCGTTGCGCCGATGATTACAAATTTGACTTTATGTTGTTTGAATTCTTTGAGAATTTTTTCGAGGTTCATGGGTTTGCCGGTTTAAAAACTCCAGCATTGCAAGATTCCATTCGAGCCATTCGCTCAGGCGATCGTCTGGCGACACATCCATACCGGCGCTCACCTCAAACTCGAGCTCTTTTTTCTCGTCATGACGGGCCAGCTTTAAGATTCGGGTTTTTGGCATGGGATGAGTTCGAATATAACCGATATGACCGGCCAAAGCAATTATAACCTCTCCCACACCTCATAAACCTCACTGATCGGCAGTACTCAAAAAATGTTGCTAAGTTTTTTTACTGATTCCGGCCTCAAGCGCCTATTGACATCAAATGCTTTACTATGCTTTACTTTTGGTGTGAAAGCCCTCTCCATCAGGCTCGACGACGATCTGGGCAGAAAATTCGACGCCGTCTGCAAACAAACAGGGCACAAGAAAAATACCGTCGTATCCCGGCTGATACAGGCCTTTGTCCTCTCCCGGTCCCACGGCAAAGCGGTTTCTTCCAAAAAGAAAAGGGATCCTTTTCTGGATGTCATCGGCATCGCAAATATCGAATCGTCCATTTCCAACGAAGATATCGATAAAATCGTCTAGGGGTTTCAACGGATCCCCTGAATGCAGGCCCGCCGCAATCTTAAGCCCCTTGGGGCTTAAGCCAATCTTGCCCTTAAACAAGCGATTTTCCATCAATCCCATCGGGAATTTGCCTGCCCATTAACTTGAGGACCGTCGGAAAGACATCCACCGACCGGGTGCATCTCCGGTCGAGGCGATGGTTCATCAAAAAAGGAATCCGCATATGTTCCGGACAAATCGCCCCGTGCGAGGCCTTGTGTTCGGGGTGCTCGTAGCGTTCGCGCAAATCGAAACCGCTGTTGGCGGAGATCACGACATCGCCCGTTCGAGGGGACGAAAAAAGCTGGCGTAGCTGGCCAAAGACATCGGGATAATGGGAGTCCCAGGTTTTTTCGACCGATTCGTCCGGCGTCATGGCAAGACTTTGTCCTTCCCCTCCAAACACTCCGAGAGGATCGTCTTTTTCCCATTGATAATTGACGCGACCGTCGGCGATGCGAAACAGGCCATGCCCCTTTTCAGTCAACAAATGAATCGCCCCATCGGCCCCCTGACAGGCGACAAGCGAGACGGCAGGCTGGTGTCTTAATTCATCCAGCAGAATTCCGGTGTGAGAAAGCTCCTCAAACGTCGTCCGATCGGTCCACCCTTTTTCGTTCTTGAAATAAAGATGCGCCATTCCGTTTCCCGAAACCATCGAGGCGGCTTTGAAGTTTCGCTTGAAAATTTGCGTGTAGTAAAAGGCCTTGATCCCTTTGGAATCAAGCCACGGGCCGACATCAAAATGGGTCTTCGTGTCGGAGAGGCCGTGATCGCTGACAATGACCATGAGCGTTTCGTCCCATTCCCCTCTCCGCTTCAATTTTTCAACAACCTCTCCGATCGCGGAATCAACCTCCCGATAGGCCTGAACGGTCCGGGGATGAAACGGGCTTGAACGGTGGGAATATTCGTCCACGGCCGGGAACACGATAAAAGTAAAGTCGGGGTTCCGCTTCAATCCGGCAATCAGCTTTTCCGAGGCGGACTGATCGACAAACGCCCAGCGGTCGGTCAGATGCGCGTAGTAGAAATACCAGATGCGGGAAAATTTGGTCAGGTTTTTCCCCCGGGCGCTTCCCCTATTGACCATGCTCATGATGGACAGGGGATTGTCGAAAATTTCAAAGGCG